>JAJPXG010000071.1:0-3305 GCA_021205565.1 Lachnospiraceae bacterium
GTAACAGGATTCGAACCTGCGACCTCACGGCCCCCAGCCGTGCGCTCTAGCCAAGATGAGCCATACCCCGATGCGAATGATACTATACCACACTTTCGATAAATTTGTCAATACCATTTGCGATTCCATTCACAATCTTATTCTGGTATTCGTCTGTGGCCATCAGGGCGTCCTCGTTGGGATTGGTCATGTAGCCCATCTCCACGATGGTCACCGGCACCTGGCACCAGTTGATGCCGCTCATGGTGTCCGTCTCCCAGACATACTGCCTCTTGCAGCCGGTAGACGCGACCAGTTCGTCTAAAACGTAAGTCGAGAGGGCCTTACTTAACTCATACAGGCTGCCGTTATAGGGGTTGGAGGCCGTCTGACAGATGGTCATGGCGCCGTTTACAGTAGTGTCCGTCGAACCGTTGGCATGAATGCGGATGAAGGCGTCCGCGTTCGCCTCGTTGGCGATGGCAGCTCGCTCGGAGTTGCTGATATTCACGTCGTTGGTGGTGCGGACCATAATGACCTGATAGCCGCGGTTTTTCAGCTCTTCCTGCAGCTTCAATGCTACTTCGAGCGTCAGCTCATATTCGGCAAGTCCGCTTGTCGCTCCGGATGTCCCGCTTGAAACCTTGGCCTTGGTTTCGGAAGCTCCCGGGCCGATGGGCTCCTGTTCACTGTTGCCCTTTGCCTGGTGGCCTGCGTCGATCACGATGACATAGCTGCTGCGGTCGATATCGGTTTCCGCGGATGTTCCGGTGCTCCCGGCGGTTTCGCCAAAGGCGGCTTCGGTTGTATCTTTGGCGGTTCCTTCAGTCGACTCCCCGGTTGTCTCAGCTGATGTTCCTCCAGTTGCCTCACTGCTCTTTGACGCATCATCCGTCACAGTCATCTCATCAACGATTGTTCCGGCTGCCTCCGCGCTCTGTGCCTCATCACCCGCTGCCAGTTTCCCTGCACCTTCCGGGTCATCTGTTGCCTCCACACTCTGTCCTGTACCTTCCGCAGTTAAAGAACCCGCACTGCCTGTATCATCCGCTCCCACTCCGTCAGTCCCGCTCTCCTCATCCTCCAGGAAAAGCTCCACCTGCTCCACGGCAGGCGTCTGTTCTGCCGAAGCACAGCCGCCGACCGCCAGCACACAGGCTGCCAGTATCCATATCAAAAATATTCTGCCGCTTCGCTTCATTATACCTGCACTCCCGCGCCCTGTATCATTCGTCTCTCATCCCGCACAGAGCGGGGCTTTTCTTTCCTGCACATTTTTTCACCGGACATCCCGCTGACCGGGCACCTTCTTTTTTTTGCCCGGCATTTTATTTATCAGACATCACCCCAGCTCAGGCTCGTCCGCCAGCATAATCGTATCCGCCGCCTTCCCCTCCGTCTCAAAGAGGATGATCTGATTTTCCCCGGCTTTCAAAAGCGGTGTGGGGATATACAGCCGCTTCTGCGGCCCGATCTCCCAGAAACGTCCCAGATTGAAGCTGTTTACAAAGGCGCAGCCCTTGCCGAAGCCGGCAAAATCCAGGAACGTATCGGCCGGTTCGTCCACCGTAAATGTGAACTCATAGAACGCCGGCTGCCCTTCCGTATACCCTTTCGCAAAATCCAGCTTTTCCAGATTATCCAGAGGCAGACAATAATGCGTCCAGCCGCTGTGCATGTGGAAATTCACCTGCACGCCCTGCTCAATGCCCTTGCGCTGCCGCTCCAGATAAGGTCCGTAATTGACCCGGCCCATATTTTCCATCAGAATATCGAGGGAAGCCCCCTTATTCATGGCGGCGTTCACCTCATGCACATCAAGAAGCTCCCGGTCATAGAGCGTCAGCACCTTTTTCCCGTCCAGCCAGACGAGCGCGCGGTCATTGGCGCCCCACAGCCGCAGGCTTTTCAGCCCAGGCTCCGTGTCCAGAACCGTGTGGTACAGAATATAACCGTAATTCTGTCCCAGCTGCTCCATCGTCTTCGTGTGCACGCACTCCACCGGCTCACTGATATCGGCAAGCGCCTCAAACAGGCCGACCTTCCGTTTCACAGCCAGCTCACCGTAGCTTCTGCGCTCAATCTTTGTGGTGAAAGGGACCTGCAAAGCGGGCGTATGTCTGCCGATCATCTCCTGATAACGAAGATATTTCTCTGTGATCTGTCCGTCCTCAGACAGAGGCGCGCCGTAATCATAGGAGGTCACATCCGGCGTCAGACAATCATAATAGTTGGCGCCGTTCATGAAGCCGAAATTCGTACCGCCGTGGAACATGTAGAAGCTGAGATTGCCTTTTTGAAGCAGGACCTCCAGATTCTGCGCGCTCACCTCCAGGTCGCCGGTTTTGTGCTCGCCGCTGCCCCAGTAATCAAACCACCCGTCCCAGAATTCCATGCACATCAGCGGGCCGCCGTCCGTATACTGCTCCAGCACCTGAAACTGCTCTGTGACATGGGAGCCGCAGTTGATTGTGGGATAAATGCCCGCCGCGCGGCTGCCCTCCAGGTATTCCTCACCGCCGCCGTCCGAAGCCACCAGCGGCACATCCACGCCGCCGGCCCGCATCATAGCAGCCAGTGTCTTCACATACTCCCTGTCATTGGAGTAGGAGCCATATTCATTCTCCACCTGCATCATAATCACGGGGCCGCCCTGCGTAATCTGCAGCGGCTTTAATATAGGAAGAAGGACATCATAGTATTCCCGCACATGCTGTAAAAAAGGCGCATAGCTGACCCGCAGCCTCATGCCGTCCTCCTTAAGAAGCCAGGCAGGCAAACCGCCGAAGTCCCACTCCGCGCAGATATAGGGCGAGGGCCGCACAATCACATACAGCCCCACCTCCTGCGCAAGCCTTACAAACGCCGCCACATCCGCCATCCCCGAGAAGACAAACTGCCCCTTCTTCGGCTCATGCACATTCCAGGCCACATACGTCTCGACCGTATTGCAGCCCATCGCCTTTAACTTCTCCAGCCGATCCCGCCAGTACTGCGGCACCACCCTGAAATAATGTATCGCCCCGGAAATCACCTGAAACGGCTCTCCGTTTAAATAAAAATTTTTCTCTCTGATTTCAAACCTTCCCATGCCACTTTCCTCCTGCTGTCAATCTCCTCCTGTATTATATATGAAGGCTGCCGCAAGAATTGTCAAGGGAAATTTTCTCATATAGAATAAATCTGCGGAAGGGGATTGTGAAAATTTACCAATTAGCTGAGGAAAAAAAGTGAAAATCAAAAAACTGTCGAGCGATTTTTGCGCGATGGAGATGAGACTATTGACAATCGTGGAAGCCTCTGCTGAACACGATTGTCACGCCCAT
>JAJPXG010000071.1:3315-13529 GCA_021205565.1 Lachnospiraceae bacterium
AACCTGCCCCGCGTTTTTGGCGCTTGTTTCATCCCAATATACACACCCGGGCACCCCGCTGCTCAACCGTTTTGCCACGCCCATAGGCTCATCGGAATGTACCGCGCAGCATGAGTGAGACAGTCTTTTTGATTTTCACGTAACTTTACACAGATATTCAAGCTTTACTCAAACTGGCTCGCGTACAGCTTATAATACAGCCCCTTCTGCTCCATCAACTCCTCATGCGTCCCCTGCTCCATCACATCCCCGTGATCCAGCACCAGGATATCGTCCGCGTTCTGAATCGTCGACAGCCTGTGTGCAATCACAAAGCACGTCTTGCCCTTCATCAGGTTGCGCATCGCCTTCTGCACCTCCCGCTCCGTGTTCGTATCCACGTTGCTGGTGGCCTCGTCCAGAATCAGCATGCTCGTATCATACAGCATCGCGCGGGCAATCGTTAGGAGCTGCTTCTGCCCCTTACTGATGTTGCCGCCATCCTCGCTGATGACCGTCTTATAGCCGCGCGGCAGACTCATGATATAATTGTGAATGCGCGCCGCCTTCGCCGCGGCCACCACCTCTTCCATCGTGGCTCCTTCCTTGCCGTAGGCGATATTATCATAAATCGTCCCACGGAACACCCAGGTATCCTGCAGCACCATCGCGTAGCTCCTGCGCAGACTGTTGCGCTGCACGGTACGAATCTCATTGCCGTCCACATAGATTGCGCCGTTTTCCACATCATAGAAGCGCATCAGCAGATTGATGATCGTCGTCTTGCCGGCGCCCGTCGCGCCCACAATAGCGATCGTCTGACCGGCCTTCGCCTTCAGGCTCAGATCATGCAGAATCGTCTTGCCAGGCAGATATCCGAAGGATACATGCTCGGCCTCCACATCTCCGGCCACGCCCTTTTCCTGTAAATCCACTGCCCCGTAGATATCCTCGATCTCCTCCGGCTGATCCAGCAGGCGGAAAACACGCTCCGCTGCCGACAGTGCTGAGAAAATCTCATTGATAATATTGGCAATCTCATTGATCGGGCCGGAAAATTTACGGGAATAAAGCACAAAGCTGGAAATACTTCCCAGGCTGACAATTCCGAACGCATAATACAGTGCACCCACAAAGCCGATCAGGGACAGACCCAGATTGCTGAAAAAGCCGACTGTCGGTCCAACCGTCATGCCAAGGCCGTCCGCTTCACAATAGGCGTCCGCCGCCTCATGATTGACGCGGGCAAACTGCTCGCACACACCGTCCTCATAGGCATAGGCGCGGATCGTCTTCTGCCCGCTGAACATCTCCTCCACAAAGCCGTTCATCTTTCCGTAGGCTGCGCTTCGTCTCGAATACAGCGGTCTGGTCCGTTTGGACATCCGGGTTGTATACCAGATGGACAGCGGAATGGTGACCAGCATACACAACACCAGCGGCGGGGAGATATACACCATCATCACAAAAGATCCCACTATTGTCACAATACTGGTGAGGATCTGTACAATATCCGTGGACAGACTCGTGCTGACCACATCCACATCATAGCTGACACGGCTGATGATATCTCCGGTCTGATTGCGGTCAAAATAATTGACCGGCAGCTTCATCAGCTTATCGAAGACGTCATTACGCATCATCTTTGCCACCTGACGGCTGACCCGCATCATCAGCAGGCTGACTGTCAGACTTAAAAGGTTGCTGCCCAGATACACAATCAGCATCCATTTCACATAATAAAGAACCAGATCAAAGTCGACCTGTCCTTCGCCGGCGGCCGCCGCATTGATCGCCTGCCCTGCATAATTCGGTCCCAACAGGTTTCCGGCATTGCTCAACATCGCGCAGACACACAGAAACGCCACCGCGTATTTGTAGCTTTTCATATAACTGAGAATCCGAAGCAGCGTCCCCTTGGCGTCCTTTGGTTTCTCTTTTTTTCCTCCACGGTCTCCTCTTCCAGGCATATTTCCACCCCCTAACCTGCGATCGCGCCCATCTGGACGGTGTAAATCTCTTTGTAAACCGGACAGGTCTTCAACAGCTCCTCATGAGTCCCGTAGCCGATACAGTGCCCCTCATCCATCACCATGATATGCGTCATGTTCATGATGGAGCTCACACGCTGCGCCACCATGATGGTGGTGGAATTGCTGTGATTCTCAAAAATTGCCTTCCGCAGCGCGGCGTCTGTCTTATAATCCAGGGCACTGGATGAATCGTCCAGAATCAGGATATCGGGATTGGCCGCAAGCGATCTGGAAATCAGTACGCGCTGCTTCTGGCCGCCGGATAAGTTCGCGCCCTTGATGTCCGCCATGTGATCCAGACCGTCATCCAGGCTGTCGATAAACTCCGCAGCCATAGCGTCGACCGCAGCCGCATGAATCTGTTCGTCATTCACGTCCCGGCCGAACGCGATATTATTGCGAAGCGTATCCTGGAAAATCTGGTCATTCTGGAAGACCACACCGAACTTGCTGCGAAGCTCATCCATCCGATAGGTGCGCACATCCCGGCCGTCAATATAAACGCCGCCGTCCTCCACATCGTAGAAGCGCATCAGAAGGTTGATAATTGTCGTCTTGCCGCAGCCGGTCGGACCGATGATGCCCAGCGACTCTCCTTTTTTGAGCTTGAAATCAATGTCATACAGGCACTGACCCTGCTCGCCGCCAAAAAAACCGTCGTCCTCCTCTTCCTGCGCAGCCACAGCTGTATTCTCCTCCTTTTTGCCCTCCACACTGAGCAGATTGTGCGGATATTTGAAATTCACATGCTTGAACACAATATAAGCGTCCTGTGCTTCCGGCTCAAAGGTCTCCTCCGTGGAAAGCACCTTCTGATCCACATCGCTCTGCAGCACCAGATCAATTCGATTTGCGGAAGCGCTGGCTCTGCTGATCATCATGAAAATCCGGTTGATGGACATGACGCTCTGCAAAATCAGATTGAAATAAGTCAGAAAAGCCAGAATCACGCCCGGTTTCATGACGCCGCTGTTCACTCGCATTGCACCCACATAAACAACCAGAGACAACCCGGTATTCAAACAAATCTGCATAAACGGACCGGGAATTGCCATAACGGTACTTGCCTTGACATCGGCTGCCATCATCTTATCATTATACTGGTGAAAGCGGTCTCTCTCATAATCCATTCTGCACAGTGCCTTGACCACGCGGATGCCCGTGATATTTTCCCGCATAATACGCACCACATCGTCCAGCCTCTCCTGCACCTTGTGGTAGAGCGGAATGCCCCTGCTCGAAACCGTCAGAATGACTACCGCCAGCAAAGGAAGCATGACACAGAGGATACCGCTTAAGACCGGATCCATCGTCATGGTCACGATAATACCTCCCACCAGCATAATGGGGGCTCTCACGCACATCGTCTGAAAGCTTTGCGCAAAAGACTGCACGTTATAACTGTCGGAGGTCATACGGCTGGTCAGGCTGGGCAGTCCGAACGCGTCAAACTGCGCACCGCTCAAGTGCATGGTCTTATCGAAAAGATCCTTTCTCACATCGTAAGAAACATTATGAGCGTTCCTGACCGCGAGGCGGTTGGCATTCCTGTTAAACTGCCAGCAGAGAAACGCCACAAAAATCATAATACCGCCCCAGAGAATAATCCGGGACACCTCCCCCAGCGGCACAATTTCATCAATCAGATACTCCAGTACATAAGGAATCAACAGCTCCGCCACGGTCGCGCACAGTTTCAGAAACATGTCAAACGTGATGGGCTTTATGTATTTCCCCATATATCGAAAAATCATTTTCATTTACGTCTACTCCTCCTTTTCTTCAGCGCATGAGCAAAGGACGCTCATGATCCAATTCGCCGTTCATTATATCGTGTAAAAAGCTTCTCAGCTTCCTCTCTCATCTGTGAAACCACCTGCGGCGGCCCCGTCACCCTCACGTCATCGCCAAGCGCCATCACCCAGCCGAAAAACTGGCTGCTCACCGCCACATGCACCCGCGCCATGAAATGATCCTCATCCTGCGGAAGCATCACCACATCCTGTCCGAACTGGTCCACAATCACACCCGCCAGCTTATTCCGGCACAGAAGCGTCACCGTCTCCTCCTGCCCGTTGAACATGCCGAAGCGCTTCTTCGTGTAGGAGGCCGGATCCATCCGCTCATAAACCTCGCGCCCCTTGCGTGGAAGATCCGTCAGCTCTACCTTCAGCATCTTGTCCACTCTGTAGTAGCGCAGATCCGCCGCTTCGTCGTCATAAGCCACGAGATAATAATTCTCATCATCCCACGACAAAGACCAGGGACTGACCCGATAAAGGGCGCCTCCCCGGCGAAGCTCTTTTTCCTTTCTGACGTTCCAGTTGAAATATTGAAATGTGATCTGAACCCCGGTCCCGATCGCCTGATGAAGGATGTCCACTGTGTAATAAATAGACTCGTTCTCCGTCTTGATCCGGCCGGACACATAGACCTGGTGCTGAAGCTGCCCCGCCTCATAATGGCTGCACAGCGTCTCCAGCTTCCTGATGAGCTGACTGCTCTTTGACACAGTTAAGAATTTGGCGGACTGCGTAAGATCCACTAAAACCTTCAGCTCCGCCAGCTCAAACTCTCTTGAGCCAAGATAATACGAATAAGACTTCCCGGTGCGTTCTCCGATGATGTCCACTCCATAGGTGCGCAGCAGCTCAATGTCGTCGTAGACACTCTTGCGTTCTGCCGCCACACCGCAGGCGCTTAGATGAGATATAATCTCCGCCATCGTCAGCTTATGCTGCTCGTCCGTGTAGTCCCAGAATATCCTGAATAAGTAATTGAGTTTCAGCTTCTGATTGGTACTCTTCGACACGATTTTTCCCCGATACACGAACCCCTGCCGCGTATCCATCGTCCTTCTTTCATCTTTTCCTACATAAATTTAACTCCATTTTTACATTCTGTCAATAAAAATTATCAAGGTACCTAAATAAATTTTAAGAAAGCGACTCCCTGACCTTGCACAGCAGGCGGACGAAGGCTTCCCTCTCTTTTGGCATCAAACCCGCCAGAAACTCCTCGTCCATCCTATGCATTTCCCGTCTGGTATGATCACATAGCTCAATCCCGGCCTCGCTTCGCTTCACCCACTTGATGCGCTTATCATCCGGGTCCTGCCCGCACTCCACAAAGCCCTTCTGCTCCAGGCGCGCTACCAGCCCCACCACCGTGGACTGTGCCAGACACATCCTCTTCTCCAGCTCTTTCATGGTAAGGAACGGCTCCCTGCTCAAATCCAATGTAATCAGCACTCCCATCTGTGCACTGGTGATCCCGCTCTCCCTGAACATCTGATTTCTCTTTTTTTCCATGAGCACATAGATTTCCTTATATACAGCGCTCCATGGCTTTTCCTCTTTCATTTAAACTCCTCCGGCTGATAAACGGGCTGCAAATCCTTCGTATCCGAGGCGATAAACCCGCCGAATGCAGCATAAATCTCCCTCACAGCCTTCGCCGCCTCCGCCTTATCCAGCGAATCATAACTGAACGCGTACACCTTTTTCACCCCGTTCTCCTCCAAGAAAGCCCGGTCCGACTTACTCTCAAAGCAGTCCATGAAATTCTCAAAAATCAGCCCCTCATGCTTAAGCCTGATTTCCATTAAGTCCAGCTCATGCCAGACGTCCTTTTTCTCCTGAGGCGCCTCGATCACCTCAAGAAGATCCTCCGCCCTCACCTCCACCGGCAGCATATACAGATACTCCTCAATCTCGCCCCGCGGCGCAGACTGCGCTTTCGTCATCATTTTCTGAGCAGGCTTTTTCGTGCCTGCGTATTTTTTCTTTTTATTATTCATGTTCATTTCCCGGATTTCCTCGCATAACTGTTGTGCTGTATGTAAATCATTGCAGTTCAGAGTGAGAGAACAGATAAACTGCTGAGTGATTTTTCGTGCCATGGAGATGAGACCCAAGGGAAAATGGAAGCCTCTGCTGAACATTTTCCCTGTATTCGGGGCTCATCGGAATGTTTGGCACGTATGAGCGAAGCAGTTTATCTGTTCTCTCACGGCCCTTCTGCAAAGTTATTTCAGATAGTACATCACAGATACTGCATCGCATCCGCGACCCCCTTCACTCCAATCAGCCTCATCCCCTCAACAGCCCCAACATCCTTCAGACACACCTGCGGCAGCATACAACTCGTAAACCCCAGCTTCTTCGCCTCCAGCACCCTCTGCTTTGCCTGGCTCACCGCACGCACCTCGCCGCTCAAACCAATCTCTCCAAAGACAATCAGCCCCTCGTCCAGCGGCAGATTGCGGAAGCTCGAAATCACCGCCAGCGCGATCCCCAAATCCATCGCCGGCTCCGTAATACGAATACCTCCCGCAATATTGACGTACGCGTCGCAGTTTCCCATCTGCAGCCCCAGACGCTTCTCCAGGACCGCCATCAGCAGATTCACCCGGTTAAAGTCCGTACCCGTTGCCTGCCGCCTGGGATAACCGAAGTTCGTGGTGCACACCAGTGCCTGAATCTCAATCAATATCGGCCGCGTCCCCTCCATCGAACACGTCACCACGGAGCCTCTCGCTCCCTCAGGCCTGCCGGTCAGCATATACTCGGAAGGATTTTCTACCTCGGCAAGGCCATCCGAACGCATTTCAAAGACCCCGATCTCATCTGTCGCGCCAAAGCGGTTTTTCACCCCACGCAAAATCCGGTAAGAAGCATGGCGGTCTCCCTCGAAATAAAGAACCGTATCTACCATATGCTCCAGCACTCTCGGTCCCGCGACCGTTCCTTCCTTCGTCACATGGCCCACGATAAAGATACTGATGCCCTCCACCTTCGCCAACTGCATGAGGACACTCGTGCTCTCCCGCACCTGGGAGACGGAGCCGGGCGCAGCTCCCACCTCCTCACGGTACATCGTCTGGATGGAATCAATCACCGTTACCTTCGGTTTGACGGCGCGCATGGTATTCTCAATGGTGTCCAGATTCGTCTCGCACAAAAGACTTAAACTCTCAGAAAACGCGCCGAGCCGCTCCGCCCGCATTTTAATCTGGCGCAGGCTCTCTTCGCCTGAAATATAGAGAACCGGAATATGCCGCGAAGCGAGATTCCGGCACACCTGCAAAAGCAGCGTGGACTTGCCGATCCCCGGGTCGCCGCCCACTAACGTCAGGCTCCCCGCCACAATACCGCCGCCTAAGACCCGATCCAACTCCGCGATACCGGTCTTCATCCGCTCCTCTTCCCTTAAATCAATCTGAGAGAGCGTCACGGGCTTTGCAGTCTCCCGAAAGCCGACCGACACCTTTTTCCCGGAGGAGGTCATCTTCACCGGCTCCTCCACAAAGGTATTCCAGCTCTTACAGCCGGGGCACTGCCCCTGCCACTTGGCGGATTCATATCCGCACTCCTGACAGTAAAATACCGTCGATGATTTCTTATTCGCCATTCTGAGGCCTCTTTACCTTAAAGGTAACCTTTCCGCCCGCATACCCGACCGTCACCGTGGAACCCGGCCCGATTTTCTGTCTGAGGATTTCCTCCGCCAGCGGATCCTCCACAACCGTCTGCAGCGCTCTCTTCAACGGGCGGGCGCCCATTTTCGCGTCAGAATATTTCTCCACCAGGTGCTCTTTTAAAGCGGGGCTTAAAATCAGGCGAACGCCCATCTGATCTTCACAGCGGCGAGCCAGATCCTTCGCCAGCAGGCCGATGATTTCCTTCATCTCCTCCTTCGTCAGCTGGTGGAAGACAATCATTTCATCAATCCGGTTGATAAACTCCGGCTTGAAAATCCGCTTCACTTCCTCCATGACGCCGCTTTTCATGCGTTCAAAATCCTTCTCCCGGTCATTTGCGGCCGCAAAGCCCAGGTTTTTGGGCTCCACAATCCGGGACGCGCCCGCGTTGGAGGTCATGATAATGATGGTATTTTTAAAACTGACCTTACGCCCCTTGGAATCCGTGATATGACCGTCGTCCAGCACCTGCAGCAGGATATTGAAAACGTCCGGATGCGCCTTCTCGATCTCGTCAAATAAAACCACCGAGTAGGGATTGCGGCGGATCTTCTCCGAGAGCTGGCCGCCCTCGTCAAAGCCCACATAGCCCGGAGGCGAGCCGATCATCTTCGACACGGAGTGTCCCTCCATATACTCCGACATATCAACGCGGATCAGCGCGTTCTCATCCCCGAACATCGCTTCCGCCAGCGCCTTGGACAGCTCCGTCTTGCCCACGCCGGTGGGACCTAAAAAGAGGAAGGAGCCGATGGGACGCCTGGGATCCTTTAAGCCGACACGCCCTCTGCGCACCGCACGCGCCACCGCGTCCACGGCCTCGTTCTGGCCGATGACACGTTTGTGAAGCGTGCTCTCTAATTTTAACAGACGGTCGCTTTCCTTCTCCTGCAGTCTGGTCAGCGGGATTTTTGTCCACATGCTGACCACGCGGGCAATATCCTCCTCGCCTACTGTGACGGAGCTTTCCTTAACAGAGGCGGGCTGCTCTCTGAATTTATTCAGCTTATGAATCTGTTTTTCCTGGTCTTTGCGCAGAGCGGCGGCCTGCTCAATGTCCCCCGCCTTGAGCGCATTCTCCAACTCCGCATCCAGCTGCCTGACCTGTTCCAACGCACTGTATCCATCAACTGAGGTACTTTTGCTCTTCAACCGCACGGCGCTGCAGGCCTCATCGATTAAATCGATCGCCTTGTCCGGGAGATTCCGGTCATTGATATAGCGGGCCGAAAGGGTAACGGCGGCCGTAATCGCCTCAGGCAGCACCTTCACATGATGATGCTCCTCATATTTATGCACGATTCCCTTCAGAATCCGCTCACTCTCCTCCACGGACGGCTCCTCCACCGTCACCGGCTGGAAACGGCGTTCCAAAGCCGCGTCCTTCTCAATATATTTGCGGTACTCGGTGATCGTGGTAGCGCCGATCAGCTGCAGCTCTCCCCTCGCCAGCGAGGGTTTTAAAATATTGGAAGCGTCGATGGCTCCCTCCGCGCCGCCGGCGCCGATCAGTGTGTGCAGCTCATCCAGAAACAGAATGATATTGCCGTCGCTTATGACCTCCTGAATCACGTTTTTAATCCGCTCCTCAAACTCACCGCGGTATTTGCTGCCGGCCACCATGCCGGACAGATCCAGCGTCAGCAGCCGCTTTCCCTTCACGGAATACGGCACGTCACCGGAAACAATACGCTGCGCCAGGCCCTCCACCACGGCAGTCTTGCCTACGCCGGGTTCTCCGATCAGGCAGGGGTTATTTTTCGTGCGGCGCGATAAAATCTGGATAGTCCGTCCGATCTCCTCCTCGCGGCCAATCACCGGATCCAGCCTGCCTTCCCTGGCAAGCTGAGTCAGATCCCTGCTGTATCGGTCGATCGTATCCGTGCGGCTTTCCCCCTGCTGATAATACGGATCGTCCCGGTACTGATTCACATCCTCACCCATTGCCGCAAGCATGTCCGCGTACAGCTTCTGCACATTGACATGCAGCGTATTCATCAGACGAATCGCAACATTCTGCCCTTCCCGGATGATTCCCAAAAGCAGATGCTCCGTGCCGATTCTGTCGCTCCCCGACCTCTCCGCCATCTCATCCGCGATCTGCAAAACCGCCATAGCCCTCGGAGAGTACTTCTACCTGTCCGCCAGCACGGTATCGCCGCTGTGAAACGCGATCTGATCCCGGATCAGCTCCCGGATCTTTTCTGCATCCACACCGTTGTCCTGAAGCACCTGCGCCGCCGCGCTGCCTTTCTCAAGTGCCAGTCCCAGGAGGATATGCTCGCTTCCCACATAGCCCTGTCCGGCAGCCTTTGCATAGCGCTGCGCTGTCTTCAATGCTGATTTCGCTCTGTCTGTATATGGTCTCAATACTTACTCCTCCTTAAAATCCCCTGCATCATACTCCTCATAAATCTCCTCAATCAGGCCGAACACCTGAGACTTGGTGATACCTCTGCTGGAACCCTTGGCAAGCACTACCAAAAGCTCCCTGCGAAGTTCCTCCAACGCCCTGCGCTGATCCATATCCACGCAGACAACGGCTCCCCTGCGTCTGTCCACCTTCACATAGCCCTCCTGCCGCAGCACCGTGTATGCCTTGTTGACCGTATGCATATTGATGCCGATGTCATCCGCCAGCTGGCGGACACTGGGCAGGGAATCTCCTTCCCTTAAACGGGTGGAAGCAATCCCCTGTATGATCTGGTGACAGAGCTGCA
>JAJPXG010000071.1:13539-34699 GCA_021205565.1 Lachnospiraceae bacterium
GCAGATACAGCGCCTCATCACTGTTAAAATCAATCTCTATATAAATATCCTTCTGCATTCTCTTTCCTCTGTTCGTATTGCGGTACCTGAAACGCTTTGTCCTTCCCCAGCAGTATCCGCAGCGAACCATCGCTTTCTCCTTTGTTCTAGCGAGATTATAACAGATGATATCCGGAACGTAAAGAGGGAAATTCTGATTCCCTGCACCCTGCCTGAAGTGAGACGCGCCGCAGCGCCGGAATCGAAAAGGCAGCCTTCCGGCTGCCTTTTCATAAAATCCGCACATCTGCGAATCTGTCCTTATTCGTCATCGTCAAGCTTCAGAAAATCAAATTCCAGATCTTCATCATCGTCGTCATCCAGGAAATTTCTGGATTTACGGGTTTTGGGCTTGGGCGCCGGCTCGTCCTGCTTACGCTTCAGCTCCTTACGCGTGGTAGTCACGATATCGTCGGTATCCGGGAAATCATCATTATCGAGATCCTCCAGCGTGATCTTCTCATACTGATCTCTCTCGACTCTGGGTTTGGATACGGAGGACGTCCTGATCTTCATATCCGCATCCTGATCCGCCTCGCTCATCTTTGCTCTGGGGGCCGCCGCCGGTGTAACGGTTCTGGCCGCTGTGGAAGAAGCCTGCTGCGTGCTGCTGCCTGTGCTTCCCGGTCTGACTGCCTGCTGTGTTCTGGTCTGTGCGGGCTGCTGCGCTCCTGTCGGCTGCGCGGACTGCTGCGTTCTTGTCTGAACGGACTGCTGCGTTCTCGTCTGAACAGACTGCTGGGTCCTCGTCTGTGCGGACTGCTGCGTACCGGCTGCCTGTCCAGGCTGCGCCGGTTTCTGCGCGGGCTGCGTTCTCACGCCGGCTGCGCCTGCCGCTCCCGCCTGCTGCTTCGGCTTCTGTGCGGGCTGTGTTCTCGCGCCGGCTGCGCCTGCTGCAGTACCGGTGGCGGTACGGCGGCGTCTGGTCTGCTCACGCAGCTCCTCAACCGTACCCTCAGCCTCTCTCCAGCGCAGGATCACAAACGCAAGTCCTGCCACCGCAATAATCAGTAAAATCAGAAGAACAACCGTTACGGCCTTCGAGCCGCCACCGGATGAGGAGGTCTTCGTGGAAGTCGCAGCCTCTAGAAGATCCTCGATCGCGTATCCGCTGCTGCTGCCGGCCTCTACCAGATACCAGATTTCCTCGCCCTCCGCGTTCGTCTGGCTCACCAGGCGATACGGGTTCTCACTGGAAGTGGTGGTAGTGCCCTCTCCCTCCGTGGTCTGCGTCTCTGTAGGTTCTGTCGTCTCAGTCTGCACCTCCGTCTCCACCTCTTCGGTCGTCACCGTAACCAGGTCGGAACGGACATATCCTGTGACAGTACTGCCGTTTGAATCAAACTGAATCTGATACCAGACATAACCGTCATCGCCGGTTTCCTCCGCCAGTACGGTAAACGCGTCGCCGTTTGCCATCTGCGTCACGGCTGTACTGGAAGTGCTGGCGCTCGCCCGCACATTGATCGTACTGCCGGCAGTCACCGTGCCTGTGGTAACCGTGGTGGTCGTTGTCGTGGTCAGGACCTCCGCTTCCGTCGTCTCATCCTCTGTGCTCGATTCCGTCACTGTAACAACACTGGAAGACACATAACCGGTCTCCGTGCCGTTCACATACAGCTGATACCAGATGGCGCCGTCGGTTCCGGTCACCTCATTGTTAACCGTCACACTCTGCCCTGATGTCAGCGACATCACAACGGATGAAGAACTGCTGGCGCTCTCATACAGGCTGGTGTCGGTCGTAATCGTGCCAAGCTTCTGTTTATACGCTTCCGCCTGCACTCCGAAATGTTGCACGGCAACCAACATCACAAGCAAAGTTGCCGCGAGAGTAAAAACTTTTCGCAGTTTTTTCACAATGTACACCTCTTTCTTTTTTCTACGGGATTTGTGGGCTAAAGAATGATTCCCCTTTTTTACTCTGCCTGATAGAAACAGAGACTTCGCCCTTTGGGTTAGTATACTACATCTCACGCCATTTGCAAAGGAAGTATTTCAATTTTTTTCTGAAATTTTTGTGTCGGAAATTCATTTTTTTCTTGTATACCGGGATAATCTATTTTATAATGGGAAGCGGTGTATTTATTCTACAAAACCAAGGAGGACATGATATGTCATATGTAGATGAAGTGATTGCTCAGGTCATCGAGAAAAATCCTTCCCAGCCGGAGTTCCATCAGGCGGTGAAGGAAGTGCTGGATTCTCTGCGCCTGGTCATCGAGCAGAATGAGGACGCTTACCGCAAGGACGCCCTTTTGGAGCGTCTGGTAACCCCGGAGCGCCAGCTCATTTTCCGTGTTCCGTGGGTGGATGACAAGGGACAGGTCCAGGTCAATACCGGCTACCGCGTCCAGTTCAACAGCGCAATCGGCCCCTATAAGGGCGGTATCCGCCTGCACCCCTCGGTCAACCTGGGCATTATCAAATTCCTGGGCTTCGAGCAGGTATTCAAAAACTCCCTGACCGGCCTGCCCATCGGCGGCGGCAAGGGTGGCTCCGACTTTGACCCCAAGGGCAAGTCCGACAGAGAGGTCATGGCGTTCTGCCAGAGCTTCATGACCGAGCTTTCCAAATATATCGGCGCGGACACTGACGTTCCGGCCGGCGATATCGGCACCGGCGCGCGTGAGATCGGCTACATGTTCGGCCAGTACAAGCGCTTGCAGAACCGCTATGAGGGCGTTCTGACCGGCAAGGGCTTATCCTACGGCGGATCTTTGGCCCGCACCGAGGCGACCGGCTACGGCCTGCTGTATCTGGTGGAGGAGATGATGAAGTGCCACGGCGAGGAAATGACCGGCAAGACGGTTGTGGTCTCCGGCGCCGGCAACGTCGCTATCTACGCCATCCAGAAGGCGCAGCAGATGGGCGCAAAGGTCGTGACCTGCTCCGACTCCACCGGCTGGATTTATGATCCGGAGGGCATCGACGTCGATCTGTTAAAGGAGGTCAAGGAAGTAAGGCGTGCGCGCCTGACCGAGTACGCGGCTGCCAGAGAAAGCGCCGTTTACACGCAAGGCCGCGGCGTCTGGGCCATTCCCTGCGACATCGCCCTTCCCTGCGCCACCCAGAATGAGCTGCTCATCGACGACGCGAAACAGCTTGTTGCGGGCGGCTGCAAGGCTGTTGCCGAGGGTGCCAATATGCCCACCACCCTGGATGCGACCGCATACCTGCAGGAAAACGGCGTCCTCTTCGTACCCGGCAAGGCTTCCAACGCCGGCGGTGTAGCGACCTCCGCCCTGGAGATGACCCAGAACAGCGAGCGCTTAAGCTGGAGCTTCGAGGAAGTGGATTCCAAGCTGCAGAACATCATGATCAATATTTACCACAATATTGACAACGCCGCTAAAAAGTACGGCAAGGAAGGCAACTACGTCGTAGGCGCCAACATCGCCGGCTTCGAGAAGGTTGTCAGCGCCATGAACGCGCAGGGAATTGTATAATTCCGACCGTAAAATTTTGCTGTAAAATTCAGGGAAAAAGACTTGTCTTTTTCCCTGAATTCAGTTATACTTCCGTCAGATATGAGGGAGTAGTTGGCGTGGAGGCCGCAGGGCGCCGCGTTGTCCCCTTCGTCATCACGCCGAATACAGTGCCATGGACAGATTTGAGGCGCTGCTCTCCGGCCGGACGGGACATGAAATAACGAGACTTTTATCGCGTTTCCAAAAGAAGGCGGTAGAAGTCTCTTTTATTTACCGTCAGATCATGTAAGGAAGGAAAGCCTGCAGTACCGGGCAAGCCCGTAAGGCACAGACTTCACCCTCTAAGAAAGGAAGGAATTTTTTATGATGTACCTGCTTTTTATCGTCGGACTCGTGCTGTTAATCTACGGCGGCGACTGGTTTGTGGACGGCGCGACCGGTATCGCCCGGCGCTTTCACCTGCCGGAGCTTTTAATCGGCGCCACCGTGGTGTCCATCGGCACGACACTGCCGGAGGTCATGGTCTCCACCACCTCTGCCATCCAGGGGCACAGCCAGATCGCCTACGGCAATGCCATCGGCTCCATCATCTGCAATACGGCTCTTATCGCTGCCATCAGCGCGGCTGTCAGGCCCTCCGCCGTCAATAAAAAGACCCTGCGCACGCCCGTGATCTTCTTTTTCATCGCGGCCGCCTTTTATGTGGCGGTGGCCTACACCTCCGGCTATTTTTCAAGGCCGATCGGCGTCATTTTACTGATTATATTTGTGCTGTATATGATTGCCAATGTAATGGGAATGAAGGATGACCCGTCAGCTGCGGAGCAGAACGCAGTCAGCGAAGAGGACGCGGCGGAAAGTGAGGACGGCCCCGTCTGGAAAATGATTCTGCTGCTGGTTGTCGGCGCAGCGCTGATTGCCGTTGGCGCAGATCTGCTGGTGGACAACGGCACCCTGATCGCGCAGGCACTCGGCGTACCTGAATCCGTCATTGCCCTGACCTTCGTGGCGCTCGGCACCTCGCTGCCGGAGCTGGTCACCGCCATCACCTCCCTCATCAAGGGCCACAGCTCCCTCTCCTTAGGCAATGTGATCGGAGCAAATGTCTTCAACCTGGTGCTGGTCTGCGGCCTGTCGATCACCGTGTCGCCCTTCAGCATTCCGGAGAATTCAACGCTCTTCGGGATTAACGCCTCCCTCGTGGTGGATCTGCCCGTGATGCTTTTGGTCATGATCCTGCTGACCGTCATTCCGCTCATCAAAGGAAAGACGAGCCGCGCGCAGGGCATTTCCCTGCTGGTGATTTACGCGG
The DNA here is from genome assembly GCA_021205565.1 of Lachnospiraceae bacterium. Lineage (GTDB taxonomy): Bacteria > Bacillota > Clostridia > Lachnospirales > Lachnospiraceae > RGIG6307. The sequence continues at coordinate 18,322 of JAJPXG010000071.1, forward strand.
CGTTCTGCGCGTACCAGTTTATGCTGGGGTAAGACATTCCATATGATACGAAGGTAAAATGTTCCATTGACATGTCGCAGAAAAACGCATAATACGACTTAAGCATGGCGGTTTTATTTTTATTCGAGCTTCTGTGACTGAAACGATAAAAGATTACAATCCTCCGTAATACATATTACGCTTCCAGAATCGCCGCGCCGATATCATGACGCATGTATTTTCCTTCAAAATCAATCCACTCGGTCGCTTTGTAAGCCTTCGCGCGGGCTTCCTTCAAATCGGCGCCGGTGGCAGTGATGCCTACGACTCTTCCGCCGTTGGTGACAATGCCTTCGTCCGTTGCTTTCGTACCGGCGTGGAAGCAGAAGTAGTCGTCCTTACCGTCAAAGGCCTCGAAGCCGGTCATCACCTTTCCCTTCTCGTAATGCACCGGGTAGCCGTCGCTCGCTAAGACCACGCAGACCGCCGCGTTATCGGTAAATCTTAAGTCGACCTGATCAAGCGTCCCGTCGATACAGGCCTCCATCACCTCAATGATATCGTTCTCCATCCGGGGCAGGACCACCTGCGCCTCCGGGTCACCGAAGCGCGCATTGTACTCTAAAACCTTCGGACCGTCCGCCGTCAGCATCAGGCCGAAGAAAATAACGCCCTTAAAAGGTCTGCCCTCCGCCGCCATCGCCGCCACGGTAGGCCTATAAATCGTCTCCTGGCAGATCGCGTCGATCTCTTTTGTGTAGAAGGGACTTGGCGAGAAGGTTCCCATGCCGCCAGTATTCAAGCCGGTGTCTCCGTCGCCCGCCCGCTTGTGGTCCTGGGCGCTGGTCATGGTCTTAATCGTTTTGCCGTCCACGAAGGAAAGCACGCTGACCTCACGGCCGGTCATGAATTCCTCCACGACCATGTGGTTGCCGGCGCTGCCGAACTGCTTGTCCAGCATGATGGTCTTCACACCGGCCTTTGCTTCCTCCAATGTGTTGCAAATCAATACACCCTTGCCTAACGCCAGGCCGTCCGCCTTTAATACAATAGGCATCCTGGCAGTCTCAAGGTAAGCAAGTGCGGCGTCCGCGTCATCGAAGGTCTCATAAGCCGCTGTCGGAATATGATATTTCTTCATCAAATCCTTGGAAAAGGCCTTGCTGCCCTCTAAAATAGCCGCGTTTGCCTTCGGTCCAAACGCCCGGATACCGTTTGCCTCAAAGACATCCACCAGACCGCCCACCAGCGGGTCGTCCATGCCGACAATGGCTAAATCGATCTCTTCCTCCTTCGCAAAGGCTGCCAGCGCGTCAAACTCCATAGCACCGATCGGCACACACTCCGCGATCTGCGCGATACCGGCGTTGCCCGGCGCGCAGTAAATCTTTGTCACTTTCTTACTCTTTGCCACACTCATGGCGATGGCATGCTCGCGGCCGCCGCCGCCTACAATCAGTACATTCATTTTCTTCTCCAATCCCTGTCTGCCCAGTCTGTCCTGTTTAAGCTGTCAATCCGTATTGCAGAACGCTGCTGCATCCAACCGGCAGCGGAGTCCGTTCTGATAAGGTATGACATATATTTCATCACACTCTCTTCTCAGGAAGCGCAATTCTCCCATTCGCTATATCGTCGATCGCCTGCGGCAGTAATACCCACTCTGCCTCCTCCATCACACGTCTCTGTAATACCTCCGGTGTGTCACCCTCCTGCACATACACTGCCTTCTGGGAAATGATCCTGCCGGTGTCCATACCCTTATCCACAAAATGCACGGTAGCTCCGGTTACCTTCACTCCATACTCCAGCGCCTTCTCATGCACATGCAGACCGTAATACCCCACACCGCAGAAGGAAGGAATCAGTGCCGGGTGAATGTTGATAATGCGCCCCTCGAAAGCATCCACCATCGCCGGAGGAATGGCCACCAGAAAGCCCGCCAGAACAATCAGGTCCGGATTTAACTCCTTCATTTTCTCTGTAAACGCCTCGTTGAAGGCCGCCCGGTCCGGATAACGCTTCGGCGACATGCACAGAGCGGGAATATCATGATTTCGCGCCCGGTCTAACGCATACGCTTTGGAATTATTACTGATCACCGCCATGATTTCGGTGTTGGTAATCTTTCCGCTGTCGATGGCGTCCAGTATCGCCTGTAAATTGGTGCCGCCGCCGGAGACACATACTACGATTTTTAACATATGACTGCTCCTCCTTAAGGGTTCTCAGCACAAAGTCACACCCTTCTCACCGGCCTCGCAGCGGCCCACAATGTATGCCTGCTCACCGGCTTCCTGAAGCGCCTTCACCGCCGCGTCCGCATCCGCAGCGTCCACGGCCAGCACCATGCCAAGGCCCATATTGTAAGTATTATACATCATCTGTTCCGCGATATCGCCCTTCTTCTGCAGGAGTGTGAAAATCGGCAGAACCGGGTAACTGTCCTTCTCCACCACGGCGCGCACGCCGTCCGGCAGCATACGCGGAATATTCTCATAGAAGCCGCCGCCTGTAATATGACTGCAGCCCTTGATGGTAATACCAGCTTCCTTCACCTGCTTTAAGGCCTTCACATAAATACGGGTCGGCGTCAGCAGCGCCTCGCCCAGGGTAGTACCCAGCTCATCATAGTAAGTATTCAGGCTCTCCGCCGTCATCTCAAAAACCTTACGCACCAGAGAAAAGCCGTTGGAGTGTACCCCGGAGGAAGCAATTCCCACCAGAACATCTCCCGGTCTGATATTCTCCCCGGTAATCATCTCGGAACGCTCGGCCACACCAACGGTAAAGCCGGCCAGGTCATACTCGTCCACCGGCATTAAATCCGGGTGCTCCGCGGTCTCACCGCCGATCAGCGCCGCACCGGCCTGCAGACACCCTTCTGCCACACCCTTCACAATCTCAGCAATCTTCTCCGGAATATTTTTGCCGCAGGCGATATAATCCAGGAAAAACAGCGGCTCACCGCCCGCGCAGGCCACATCATTGACGCACATCGCCACACAGTCGATGCCCACCGTGTCATGCTTATCCAGAATAAAAGCCAGCTTGATCTTCGTGCCCACGCCGTCCGTCCCGGACAGAAGCACCGGTTCCTTCATTTCCTTCACCTTTTCCAGAGAAAAAGCGCCGGAAAAACCGCCGATCCCGCCTAACACCTCGGGTCTCATCGTCTTTTTCACATGCTCCTTCATCAGCTCCACAGAACGATAGCCCGCCTCGATGTCCACTCCCGCCTTCTTGTAGTCCATTTTCACATTCTCCTTATATGTATTACGCATTATTATTTTCGTTTCAAGGATCAGTTGCACCATATTTTATCCGCGCATGTATTGCGTATTATAATTTCTCTTTCGAGGGTCAGCCGACATAGTTTATCCGAATATGTATTACGTATTATCTTTCCGCTTCGAAGGTCAGCCGAACATAGTTTATCCGAATAAGTATTGCATATTATAATTTCCGTTCCGAGGGTCAACCGCCATAGTTTATCCGCGCGAGTGCCTGTGTGCGACCTGCCAGTCTGAAACCCGAAAGTAATGTGACGCACAGTGAAGCGAGCCGGATAAAATATGGCGGCTGACCCGACCCTGAAATATGGCGGCTGGCCCGACCCTGAAATATAGCGACATGCCCGACAATATAGAACTTAGTAATTTTTGTACCCGACCTCCTGCAGCCTCGCGTCCTTTTTCTGCACCGACTCCTTCAACGACGCCGAATACTCCTTCAGCCTCTGCAAAAGCGCCTCATCCGATGTCGCCAGGATCTTCGCCGCCAACAACCCTGCGTTCGCTCCTCCGTTGATTGCCACCGTCGCCACCGGAATACCTGTCGGCATCTGCACGATGGAATACAGAGAATCCCGGCCGCCCAGACTCGTCGTATGCATCGGAATCCCGATCACCGGCATGGGAAAAATCGCCGCACACATGCCCGGCAGATGCGCCGCCATGCCCGCGCCCGCGATAATCACCTTGAATCCCTTTTCCTCCGCACCCTTCGCGTAAGCAAAAAACTCATCCGGCTCCCTGTGCGCGGAAATAATATTCATCTCATATGAAATTCCCAGCTGATCCAGAATATCCGCTGCCTTTGCCATCACGGGCATATCCGAATCACTGCCCATTACAATTCCTACCTGTGCCATTGTCCAATCCTCCTGATGTAAATTTTGCAGTAAACATGCGAATACTGTCTCTCTGATCACGAACTGTACCGGCGACCGTTTCCTGCGTAATAATATACATGGTTGTCCACGTCCCATATTCCATTTGCCGATACCGCCGTCACGTCAGTCCCGCGTTAAAAATCCAGGCCAGTCCCGCCAACACCGCCAGATTTAAAATCAGGCCAATCCAACCCAGGCGGTGGAACTGCTCCTCGTCGGAAATGCACATCAGAGACATCACCACTCCCGCCAGAGACATCACCATCATCAGGAAGGCCGCAAAGCCCATCGACAGGGTGGCGTCTCCGCGCATGGAAAAGGAGCGGTAAATCAGAAGGCACATGCCGACCGCACAGATCAGACCAAACGCAAAGCCCAGGATGCTGGTGGATTTATAGACTTTTACCGCGTACTTGAATTTTCGTTTCATGAATAAACATCCTTAATTCTCAGTCATTTGCAGTCGTCAAAAGATCAAAGTCTTCCTCTCATTGAGCAGCTTCCCGCCGCCCACAATCATCAATACGTCTCCGGCCACGCCCACCACGATGGTGACGACGCCAACGACAATACTCATATTTCCCACGAATGTCATAATTTTGTGAATTTTTTCCTGCATTTTGCTTCTCCCAATATTAAAATCTCAGAATTTCCTTCATTTTTTGCTGTTTCCGGCTCGATTTCCGGCAGGCAGAACTATCATTCTTATAACGAATGACAAATTGCTTTTATATCTCCCCGGTTTCCACGCTCCCGGCTGCTTTCGCTTATCCGGAATTCCACAATATATTCTCACGCCCCATACTGCGCATAATATGTGTCGATAGCAACCTTCAGCGTATCGTCAATCACAATCTCCCCGTGGCATGGCCTGTTGTACAGATACTCCGTCACCTCCGCCATGGTTACGATTGCGCTCGCCTCGATGCCATATTTTTCCCTGATCTCCTGCAAGGCGCTGACCTGACCGCCGCCGCCCTTCTCCATGCGGTTTAAGGACACCATCAGGCCCTTGATTTCCACATTGGCCTGGGCCTTCAGAATCGGATAGGTCTCCTCAATGGACTTGCCGGAGGTCGTTACGTCCTCAATGATCACCACCCTGTCACCGTCCTGTAAGCTGCTCCCTAAAAGAATTCCCACATCCCCGTGGTCCTTGACCTCCTTGCGGTTGGAGCAATAACGGATATCCTTCCCGTACAGCTTCGCGTAAGCGATAACCGTCGCTACAGAGAGCGGTATTCCCTTGTACGCAGGCCCGAACAGCACATCGAAATCATCCCCGAAATGCTCATGAATGGCCTTCGCGTAATACTCGCCCAGCTTCATAAGCTGCGTACCCGTCACATATGCCCCCGCGTTCATAAAAAAGGGACTCTTCCTGCCGCTCTTCAGCGTAAACTCGCCGAATTTGAGCACATGAGAATCCACCATAAATTCAATAAACTCCTGCTTGTACTGTTCCATCCCGTTCCTCCTGCTTTTTTGCGGCCCAAGCGGCCCGAAAGTACTTCTGACTTTCCGATCTTATCATATTTATACTGTATTTTCAATCCGTAAAGCTTCCGATGATCCGCGAAATATTTGATCGGGAACGATTCTCCCCGCGTCCGCCCGGATACCGCAGCACCCTTACAGACAATAGGTCATCTGTACCTCTCCCTCCAGGTTCTTCCAGACAAATATCCCGTCCTCCAGCGTCATATACCCGTGCCAGCTTCCCTCCTTGGGGATGGACACCGAGCCGGGATTCATATATATGTAGGACTCGTGCTCCTCACATTTCGGAATATGCGTATGACCGGCAAGCAGGATATCGCCCTCACATAGCGGCGGCAGATTCTGCTCATGAAAATGATGCCCGTGCGTGACGAAAATCAGGTGCTCCCCGACAGGGAGCAGGGCGTACTCCGCCATGATAGGGAAAGAAAGCACCATCTGATCCACCTCGGTATCACAGTTGCCCCGCACACAGAGAATGCACTCCTTCATCGAATTCAGCAGTTCAATCACACGCTTCGGGTCATACCCCTCCGGCAGATCATTGCGCGGGCCGTGATAGAGCAGATCACCCAGAAGAAGCAGGCGGTCTGCCTGCTCCCTCTTATAAGCCTCTAACAACCTGTCACAATATACAGCGGAGCCGTGAATGTCTGACGCAATCAGCCACTTCATAAAAGCCTTCTCCCATTTCCCTGCAGATATGCCGCAAATCCCGTAAGGTCCCACATCGCGCGGTCCGCAGCGATTTACCAGAGTCCAATCTATCTCGCAACTGCCTCCACCTTTATCGTATTGGTGCTGCCGCCCCTGCCGCCGAGGGCGCCGCCGGTCAGCACAACGTTGTCGCCCTTCTCAAGGTGGAATGTCTCCTTCACCTTCAGCATGGCAAAATAGAACATGACGTCCATGGAATTGACCTCCTCGCAGAGCTCAGGCGTCACGCCCCAGCTTAAATTCAGCTTGCGCCAGACCTTCTCAGATGTCGTCATACCCAGGATGTCCACCGGGCAGCGGAAACGGCTGACCAGCCTCGCGGTTCTGCCGCTCATGGAATTGACCACAATCGCCTTCGCACCCACATCGATCGCCATGGCAGCGGTGGCGTGGGAAATGGCGTCCAGATTATTCTGCGCCTCGAAATCCGTCTTATAAAACTGACTCTTATAATTGATCTGCTGCTCGGTATACTCCGCGATTTCAGCCATCGTCTTCACAGCCTTCACCGGGTATTTGCCCGCGGCGGTCTCCCCGGAAAGCATGATGGCGGAGGTCCCGTCATAAACGGCGTTGGCCACGTCGGAGAGCTCCGCTCTGGTCGGACGGGGATTCTGGATCATACTCTCCAGCATCTCCGTCGCGGTAATGACGCGGCTGCCAAGCATTCGGCATTTATTGATCAGATATTTCTGCACGGAGGGCACCTCCACGCCGGGAATCTCCACGCCCAGGTCGCCTCTGGCCACCATCACGCCGTCGGCCACCTCACAGATCGCGTCGATATTGTCCACGCCGGAGCGGTTCTCGATTTTGGCCACGATCTCCACCTCCTGGCCGCCGTGCGCGTTTAAAAAGTTGCGCAGATCCATCACGTCCTTTTTAGTGGACACGAACGAAGCCGCCACAAAATCCACATCATTCTCGATACCAAAGAGAATATCGGCCTTGTCCTGCTCGCTCAGGTAGTCGTGATCCATGATTTTATTGGGAAAATTCATGCTCTTGTGGTCGCTTAAAACGCCGCCGGCGAGGACCTTACAGACCGCGTCCCTGCCCTTTACCTCCATCACCTCCAGGATGATCAGGCCATTATTGATCAGGACCGTGTCGCCCGGCGTCAGATTCTCCGCCAGCTTGTCATAGGTCACGGAAACCTTCCTCTCGTCGCCCACCACATCATCGCTGGTCAGTGTGAAAAGCTCGCCCTCCTTTAAGGTCACCTTGCCGTTTTCAAAGGTCTTGATCCGGTACTCCGGCCCCTTCGTGTCAAGCATAATGGCGATGGGAAGATGCAGCTTCTCCCGCACCGCCTTGATCCGGGCAATGGTCGCTCCATGGCCCTCGTGAGTGCCGTGGGAAAAATTCAGTCTGGCGACGTTCATACCCGCAAGGCACATGTCTGTCAGCACCTGCTCGCTGTCACTCGCCGGGCCAATGGTACAGATAATCTTGGTTTTGCGCATAGCTGCTTCCTCCGATTATATTTGTAATTATTCACAGTAGCTTTGTAATTCATTCTAACATAGTATTCCCAATTCCGCCATAAAAAGCTTGGAAATCATAAAAAAATCAAGCATGTCAAATCGTGATCAGCGATCGGTTATAAACCGGATCCGGAATCTCCCTTCCATCCTCTCTCGCGCATTCCAGCCAGACGCCGATCACCTCCTGCGTATTCTTAATGGCTTCCACCGGCGTCTTGCCGTCAGACATGCATCCGGGAAGTTCCGGGACCTCCGTGACATAACAGTTGTCCACTTCAGACCAATACATAATAATCTGATATCGATACATTTTACTTCTCCAATCTATATTTCATTATCAAGTTCCTCACCTGCTTTACCTGGTATGCTTTTGCTTTGCCTCCAAGCGGCTGCAGAACAATCCGTTCCGGTATATCATCCCGTTTATATATATGATGATCGCCTTTCACTCTTTCTCTGAACCCCAGACTGATGATCAGTTTTCTAAGATCATCAAAACGGATATTTGCATCCCTGATGCCGCTCATGACATCAGCATATGTATTTTTTGCCACCATATACGTCTCCTTTTATTTTAACATCCTGCAAAAGATTTGCAAGCCGAATATGCCTGTAGCCGCAAAAAGCAACCAGCATACCGCCGCCCATGGCAGATATGCTGATTGCTTTTCTCTTTCGTAGATGAAAATGTCAGGAAATCATTACTCCTGCGTGATATCGCTCCCGAAATACTGGATGGAAATCTCGGAGAGTGTTCCGTTCTCGGAGATCGTCGCGATGGCTTCGTTAATCGCCTCGCGTAAGGATGCGGAGTCATCGCCCTTTCTGGTGGGGATGACGACAATGGAAGCCTCCTCCGTCAGCGCCACAACCTTCAACTCCGCCTCCGGATGCACATCCATGTAATCATAGAAGGATACCTCGGCGTTTAAGGTCGCGTCCACACGGCCGGAAAGAACTAACTCCAGGGTCTCATCCAGGCTGTCCACACCGGTCACCTCGGCACCGTAGCTCTCCGCCAGGTCCATGTAGGTGCTGGCGATGCTGTTGGCGGTCGTCTTGCCGTCCAGGTCCTCAAAGCCTGTAATGTCCTCATTATCCGAGCGCACGATCAGCGCGGTGCGGATGTAGGCATACGGGTCGGTGAAATCATATTTCTCCCCGCGCTCCTCGGTATACTCTACGCCATTGACCACCAGGTCATAGCGTCCCGCGTCCAGGCCTGCTAAAAGGCTGTCCCAGTCGCCTTCCACGAAGGTGACATCCACGCCCAGCTGCTCCGCAATGGCACGCGCCACGTCCGCGTCAAAGCCCACGAGGTTGTCATCCTCATCGTGATAGCTCCAGGGCGCCCAGTTGCCCTCCAGCGCCACAACAATCTCACCAGCCTCCAGAATAGCGGCCAGCTGGTCGTCAGCGGCTGCCGCTTCAGTGGACTCCGTTTCAGAGCTCTCCGTCTCCGTCGTTTCAGCCTCTGTTGTGTCGGCCTCAGAACTGCTCGTGCTGTTTGAGCATCCTGCCAGGACGCCAACAGTCATCGCAGCAGCCAAAAACAGTGCCAGAATTTTCTTTTTCATAATGCTCCTCCTTCTTACCTTTTCTATAGTTTCAGGAACTCCCTCGTCCGTTCCATCTTCGGATTGGCGAAAAACTCCTTACTCTCTCCCTGCTCCACAATACGTCCGTCCTCCATGAAAATCACCTTTTTGGAGACGTCGCGGGCGAAACTCATCTCGTGCGTGACCACCACCATAGTCATGCCCTCGTTCGCCAGATCGCGCATCACGGAGAGCACCTCCCCGATCAGCTCCGGATCCAGCGCCGACGTAGGCTCATCAAAAAAGATAATCTCCGGGTCAGTGGCTAACGCCCTGGCAATCGCCACACGCTGCTGCTGCCCGCCGGAAAGCTGGTAGGGATAGTAGTCATACCGGTCGGACAGACCCACCTTATCCAGCATCCTGCGCCCGATCTCATTCGCCTGCTCCTTGTCCAGCTTTCTGCCGACAGTCAGGCCCAGGGTTACGTTCTGCAGCGCGGTTTTATTTAAAAATAAATTGTAGCTCTGAAATACAAAGGCGGTCTTTTTGCGCAGGCGGGCAATGTCCTTTTTGGAAATATGGCCAAGGGAAAACTCCTCGCCGTCAAAGACAAGCCTGCCGCTGTCCGCCGTCTCCAGAAAGTTGATGCAGCGCAGCAGCGTCGTCTTGCCGGAACCGCTGGGGCCTAAAACCGCCACCACGTCCCCTTTGTCCACGGAAAGATCAAGCCCCCGGAGAACCTGCAGATCGCCGAAGCTTTTGTGAATATCGTGAATCTCCAGCATCATGATCTGTTCCCTCCCCGGTATTTATTTAAATATTTCTCTCCCACACTCTGCAGCCAGGTCAGGACGGTGGAAAAGATCAGGTATACAACTCCCGCCTCACAATATAAAAGCAGCGGTTCATAGTATCTGGCGTTGACTCTCTGCGCGGTCATCATGATCTCCTGCACCGTAATCACGGACGCTAAGGAGGTGTCCTTCACCATGCTGATCAGAGCGTTTGACAGGGACGGAAACGCGGTGCGCATGGCCTGCGGCAGGACGATATGCCACATGATCTGGATATAATTCAGCCCCACGCAGTAGCCGGCCTCGATCTGTCCCTCAGATACGGATTCAATGGCCGCCCGCATGGTTTCGGCTGCGTAAGCGCCCTCATTTAAGGCAAATACGAGCACCGCCGCGGGGAAGGCGTCTATCAGGATTCCCAGCGAAGGCAGGCCGTAAAAGACGACAAAAAGCTGCACCAGAAGCGGGGTGCCGCGGAAGATCCAGATGTAAAAACGGGCCAGCTGTTTCAAAACCGGCACCCGCGCCACCTGGACCAAAGCCACCACTAAAGATATGACCATAGCGAAGGAAAAGCCCAGGACAGTGAGCGGCACCATCGTTTTCACGGCCGCGTTCATCAGCTTGGGGAATGCCTCCACCAGAATTTTTATCACTCGTTCATCCATGATTATGTATCTTTCATTCAAAAAACGCTTGCATTTCTTTTTATTCTTTCATATAGTATACACATAGCAAACTATAAATCAAGAATGCACTTTTTTTATAGATACTTACCAAAAAGTAAGCGTGTGTCATTTTCTGCGGCTGTCATGATCACAGACCGTACCCTGCACATGAAAGGAGTCTGTCATGAAAAATTCCGAAAATCAGGAAATCCACCAGGACGCAAACAGCGCCAGTGTTCCCTGCTTCTGCCCACTGCACAAGACGATGTCCATGATCGGCGGCAAATATAAAACCGAGATCCTGTGGAATCTGATGGAGCACGGAACGCTGCGCTACAGCGAGCTGCACCGTTACATGCCCTCGGCCACCGACAAGATGCTGGCGCAGCAGCTAAGGGAGCTGGAGCGGGACGAGTTAATCACCCGCACAGTCTACCCCGTCGTGCCGCCCCGGACGGAATACGCACTCACCGCTTTCGGCGAGAGCCTCATCCCCATCCTGGATGCTATGTGCGAGTGGGGGGCCAATTATCTTAGTATCAAGCAGAAATGCCAGAAGAAGGCACAGTGACAGCAGAAAACAGTTCAACAAATAAATACTGTAAGCGATGAAAACACCGCGGATCAGGCAGGAGAGCCTGTACCCGCGGCGTTTATTTATCACCCTTTTCCTGCATTATCTGCCAGACAGCGCCTGCGCCAGATCCGCCTGCATATCCAGCACGGCCTGCCTGGAAGCGTCCGCGAAATGCTCCGGGCCGAAGGCTTTATATTTCTCCTGCTGCCAGGCGGCGATAATGCCGCGGGAGGAGTTCACAATCGCGCCCAGACCGTCCTCGTTGAAAAAGTGTACAAGATCCGCGCCCTTCGCTCCCTGCGCGCCGTATCCCGGCACCAGGATATAAGCCTTCGGCATGATGGCCCGCAAAATTTTGCCCTGCTCAGGATAGGTTGCGCCCACCACGGCGCCCACATAGCTGTAGCCGCTCTCACCGACAAAATCACTGCCCCACTCCGTTACCTTCTCCCCGACCCACTCATAGAGCGGCCGCCCGTCAATCAGACGGTCCTGGAACTCGCCGCTGCTGGGGTTGGAGGTCTTGGTCAGAATAAAAAGCCCCTTCTTCTCTTCCCTGCACACCTTCACAAAAGGCGCCACCGCGTCGGTTCCCATATAGGGATTGATGGTGGCGAAGTCCTCATCAAAACCGGCGCAGGTCTGACTCCCCACCTGAACACGTCCCAGGTGGCCCACGGCGTAAGCCTCCGAAGTGGAACCGATATCGCCGCGCTTGATATCGCCGATCACGACCAGATCCTTACTCTTGCAGTATTCCACCGTTTTACAGAACGCCTTCACACCCTCCAGGCCAAACTGCTCATACATGGCAATCTGCGGCTTCACCGCCGGTACAACGTCGTAAATCGCGTCCACAATTTCCTTATTAAACAGCCAGACGGCCTCCGCTGCGCCCTGCAATGTCTCGCCGTACTCTGCAAAAGCCTTCCTTAAAATCGACTCCGGGATAAATTTCAGCATCGGATCCAGCCCAACCACGATGGGCGCCTGGGTCTTTTTGATTTTGGAGATCAGTTTGTCAATCATGAGAGATTCCTTTCTTCTTTTTGCTGGTAAGATTGTAGCAAAGGCAGTCTGAAAAGTCAATAAGTTGATACATCGCCCCAAAACCGACAACATTCTTGAAATCCCGGATTTTACGGCAGCGAAATGCTTGAATCAAAAAAGAAACGAGCAGGCCGCCTGAGCACTGGCTGTACGGTCTGCCCAGGGAGGTGACATGAATCCGACATACCGCATTTTTTTCGGGCAGCGGCTGAAAAAGCTGCGCCTGCAACAGGGCCTGCAGCAGAAGACCGTGGCGACCAGCCTGCATGTGAGTCCTTCCACCTATTCCAATTATGAAAACGGCGTCTATCTGCCCGGCATAGAGGCGCTGATGCTGCTGGCGGATTTGTTCGGCGTCACGCTGGATGAACTGACCGGCAGAGACGATTATCAGAAAAATCCGTAGCGGTTCGGGCGGCTGTTCCCGTCTGAAACATCGCCCCTGTAAAAAACCAAACTCCCGTTTCAGCAGCGGATCATGACCCCTCCGGTACCGTCAGCGTACTCCCATCCGAGACAAATGTAAGCGTCCCCTGTAAATCCGTCCGGTAAATCTCAGCACCAACCGCCTCCAGGTGCTTCAGAGCCGAGGTATGCGGATGTCCGTAATCATTGCCGGTACCGCAGCTGATCACCGCGTACTGCGGCTGTACAGCGTTCAGAAAGGCCTCCGTAGAGGACGTATAGGAACCATGATGCCCCACCTTATATACCGTCGCCGACAGCTCCTGTCCGCTTGCTAAAAGCGCCTCCTCCGCCTCCTGTTGAGCGTCACCGGTGAACAGAAAGCTGTTGACACCGTGGTCAATCCTGAGACAGATCGACGTATTGTTCGGCGTGTCCCACTCTCCGACAGGCCCCAGAAACGTGACGGTCGCGCCGCCGAATGCAATCCCGTAACCGGGGTCCGGCAGCCATGCTGTCAATCCTTCCTCTTGAAGCGCTCCGATCAGGCCCGTGTAGGACGGATTATCCTTCTCAAAATCAGAGAAAAAGACCTCCTCCACCTCATACGACGCAAGCACATCTGCCGCCCCGCCGATATGGTCGGAATCCGCATGCGTCAGCACCAGATAATCAATCGTCTCCACCTGATACGCGTCCAGATAGTCAAGCAGAATATCCACATTCTCCCAGTAACCGGTATCGATCAGCATGGTCATACCGTCGCAGAATAAAAGCGTGGCGTCCGCCTGCCCCACGTCCAGAAAAATCACCTCAAGCGTACTGCCGTCCGGCAGCTCTGTCAGCCGCTGCTGTTGCCGGTACTGCCTCACCAGGCCGGGGCCGAACTGCCTGAGCGCGAAAATACCGCACAATAAAAGCAGTCCCGCAAGGACTGTCAGTGCAAAACGGATTTTTATCAGCCTTTTCTTTTTCCGGCCTTTATCAGCCGGGAGCCTGTCCTGCGTTCTCATACGCGCGTCAGCTTCACATTTTTCTTTGTGCATTCTGTATTCTGCTTCTTTTTCAGTCACTTCTGTTTCCGGACTCTTTATTCCGATTTATCTTTTGTATTTTGTGTTGCAAAACATTCATCCTTCGTGTATAATACATTTAACGAGGGAGCCGGAAGGTGAGTGCAGGTCACCCGAACCGGCGAAAATCTTTAAGTTGCTATCTGAAATAGCCGTTCCAGACTTTGCGAGAGCTCAGGACGGCTATTTCTTATTTTTCATATTCAGAATCGCTATGATCAAGGACGCAAACGTCAGCAAAACCATGAATTCCTCGTATGTACTCATAATCATCACCTCTTTCCGTAAGGGTCTCGGCTTGGGTGAGAGCACGTCCCCCGGCTCCCCGGGTAAATACACTATGTACAGCCACTATATCATAGATCGAACAGATGTTCAAGTGAAATCAAAAATCCGCTTCAGAAAATCTTAAGAAAAGCGTCGATATCATTTCATTGAAAAGCGAAAGGGAAGGTGTTAAACTAAGAGGAAAGAAGCGCCAAACCGCGTGGAAGAAGGTATCTTTCTTATGAAAAGAAAAGCGGCAGCTCTATTGACAGCCGTCATAATGGCGGTATCCATATTGACAGGATGTTCGCAACCCACTGTAACCGTGATCGAGGCTGTGGAGCTGGATCCTGAGACGCTGAAGGAAGCCGACGATGAAAAAATGCAGCAGACAGATTCCGCTGATGATTCCTCCCCGCTGCCGGATTCGGCTTGGGCAGACATTTCAGCGAGCGCTGCAGACACCGCCGGGCAGACCCAGGCTGTGGAGGATAGCACTGCACAGACAGAAGCCGCGGTGATGTCATCAACCGTGCCCTCTGTCCCCGATGATCTGACCACCACGGTTCAGACCAGCACCGAAGCCGTCACCGGCACCTTCCACTACGCGGAGGCATATAAGGTTCTGGCCCTGGTCAACGAGCACCGCGAATCCCTGGGGCTGAACGCCCTCACCTGGGACGAAGACATGCGTCAGGCGGCTGAAATCCGCGCCGCAGAAGCGACCCTAAACTGGTCCCACACCCGCCCCAACGGCGAAAGCTGGTACACCGTCAGCGACCTCGTCAAGGGCGAAAACCTGGCCAAGGGCTACAACAGCGCCGGGGCTGTCTTTGAAGCCTGGATGAACTCCCAGGGTCACCGCGAAAACATTGAACTGGAGCAGGCGACTACGATTTACGTCGCTTATTTTGAAATCGCATCGGGAGGATACTGGGCGATGGAGCTGGGGTACTGAGATGCGGTTTTGTTGGAAACCATCAGTCTATTCCAATAATAATATGTGCCGGCATGGCACACAATCGAAAAAGGGCCGCTTCCCGGCGGCCCCTTCGATAGAGATTGGCGCGTTTTACCAATATGTTTCCAGACACAGCTTCCCAACCGCATGCCTATGCCTCATATCGTTCGGGTCCGCCGTCTTGACACAGTCACGCAGTCACCGGCGCCAGTCCAAGCCACTCGCAGACCAGTTCCATGCTGGTGTCCACAATCCTCGCGATTTTACTCGTTTCAAACCCTTCTTCATGTAGCCGTTGGGCAATTTCACACTTATCCGCCATTATTGCCTGATTATAAATCCACTCCGCCACTTCATCCATTTCCGCTTCTCCTCTCTGCTCGCTCTTCAGATACCGCACCCGCCTCGAAAGAGCGCCATGCCTCATATCGTTCGGGTCCGCTGTCTTGAAATACTGCATCAGCTGCGCTACCTCGCTGCCGTCGTCCACCGCCGCGTTCACATAAATCCTATGCGTGCCATCCTCGTAGGGCGTCCCGGTTTCCTTCAGCCGGTAGTCCACCTCATACATCGTCCTGCCCAGATGCCAGATATCCGTCTCGCTGATATAAATTACATACACGTCCGGCAGCTCCTGATATTCCCTGCCTTTATCCAGGCTGCTTTTGTCAATCATCGCCCCGTAATATCTGGTACGCCTCGTGTGTTCCTTCGTATCCTTCCTCTGATCCTCCAGATTGTAAATCACGTTTTCTCTTTCGTTCTCTGCATAGACGTCCAGATAAGAATCCTTCGACGTCAGGTTCGGCAGCACCCACTGCGTGGCTGCATATGTAAGCTCCAGATCCTCCCTGCGGAGGATTTTCCTCAGCACGTACTCACAGGCATCCCGATCTCTCAAAGCGGTGGACATGAACGTATTGCTGAACAAATTCATCCCCCGGATTTTCTCCGCTCCCCGCCTGATCGCCTCGGCACGCCCCGGCTGATGATCTGCCAAACGCGGCCTCCTTTCTGCTGAGACTAAGACGATATATCACCTTTTTGAAATGTTTTTTATAACATTATTTTAAGGTAATTTTTAATTTACCACAGGCCGCGAAAATTGTCAATATCCGGTCCTGCGCCTTTTTTCTGGCGAATTGAGTTTATAAAAATTTAACAAAATCCGACCGCGATAAAATG
>JAJPXG010000021.1 GCA_021205565.1 Lachnospiraceae bacterium
TAACTACACGGGATTCAGCGATTTCGTAAGCTGAACCGTGAATAATTCAGGTTTAGCAATCATATATATTTGTCAGCACTCAGAACATTCTTTGCTCCGAACGAAAAAGGTTATTGGCAGGCTCTGGCACCTATTCTGCCATATCTTCACTTTCCAGAAACTGAGCTGCTGTCATACACCTCGGATGTTCCATATTAAGACTGAGAAAATCCTTGTCACCAGTCAGAATAATGTCAACGTCTGACACAATGGCCGCATTTAAAATCGGCTGATCATCTGCATCCCGTATTAGCTTTTCCGCGTGGCTGATTGCCGGTATAAGTTCATAAGACATTTCCGCAAGCAACACTTCTGCATCTGGCAGATAAGCTGGTGCTTTTCGTTGCAGAATCTCTTTAAATTCTGCAATATTCTGATCGCACATAACCATTTCATGATTGTCTGCTATATGCAGCAATGCCTTTGCAGGTTTTGATTTGGGAAAGAGCAATGCTGAAAATAAAACATTCGTATCCACAAGTATTCTCATCACATCCTCTTTTCATGCCGAAGTTCATCAACGAGTGCCTGAATATCATCTTCATTTTCAACACCTATGGCTTCAGCAGCTCCCTCAAATGCTGTCTGTGCCTTGCGAATTGCCTGTGAAGAAGCATTGCTCATAACAATCTCTCCATCTCTCTTCTGATAAAATAGGACTTTATCACCGGATTTCAATCCAAGAAGACGTCGAATCTCCACCGGAACGGTAATCTGGCCATTAGAAGAAACCTTTGCTAAATTCATATCATTCATCCTTTCTATTCTTGAGATTTAAAGAAAACTTGATTTATTATGCTTTATTATATCCCTAAGTCGGAGAAAAGTAAACATGATTTATCACATTACCAGAGTTCTTTCAATTTTGGCTGCTTCTTCACAAACTATCGCAATACAAAAATCATCCGACATTATTCAGATCAAGTGCCTCTGTAAGCGTATAATCCCCGCCAAGCAGCGAATATGTATCATAATCTGTTGAACTCTCTGACACCCAGATATTCATACCACCCTCATAAAAGGTTACATAAATATATGTCCCGTAATTTTCATCATAGGCAGGATATGACCCATTGCCGATCGGTGCGTCTAATGTTCCATAGAAATCTGCAATATAATGACCGCCATACACACTCAATGCGTCGATTATGATGTAATCATATCCCTCACCGGATGAAAAACTGACTTCTGCTTCCATCTGATAACCTTCACCATTGTCATAGAGATAAGTCCCGTAAACGACCTCAATCGCCTCCATCCCATCATACATGGATGATGTCTGTTCCTGACTCTCTTCTATTCCGGACGCTTCTGTATCCCCTGCAGAAACAGCTCCTTCCGTTTGAACAGTATCACTGGAGACTGTCTCATCTGTAGTTTCCGACTCTATGCCAGCAGACGCACTCTGTGCCGATTCCTCCACCGATTTCACCGGTCCGTAATGGCCTTCCAGTGTATTATTAGAAGTGCTGGTATCAATATACAGACCACTGTCCGGACACATTCCGGCATAGGAAGAATACAGGGCGTCCATAAAGGTTTTCACATCGTATGCTGTGTAAATCTCATCAACACCCGGAAGAGCAAGCGCGGATACTGAAAACGTATCTTCTCCCTCATAGACTGTAAACTGGATATCTACATAATCATTCACAAACTCTACAATGTAGTATTCTCCAGAATTGGAAATCCCGCCTTTCCATTCATCCTCACCATAGACATAATCGAGTACCGATTTAATGGACACGGTATCATAACTGCCCAGATACCCATCCTGAACAGATTCAATGATCTCATTGATATCCACACTCTCTGTATCTGAGGAACTCCCAATTACCAACACCACCGCCAAAACAGCTACGATTACCACCACCGCAATGATGGCTTTGCCGGGCCGAAAGCCTTTCTTTTCACCTGTATTCTTCTTTTTGGTGTTCTTGTTATTATCTGCATTCCCAGATACCGGTTTAGATGTCTCATCAGAAACAGGAGCATTCTCTCCACCCACCTTCGCCCCACATTTCGGGCAGAACATGTCTCCATCATTTAATTTTGTACCGCATTTAGAACAGAACATAATTTATTTCTCCCTTCGTTATTTCATGCTGCTTTTTCCTGGGTAAAATCAATAAAATGTCGCCCAGATCAACGCCAGACTGAACATATCGCTATATGTCTCCCCGCTGTCCAGTAATTCAACGGACTGCAGAGTCACTTCATAACTGCCGCCGTCCTCTTCATAATAGAAGGTGATCCTGACATCCTCGCCATACAGTTTTGAATATCCTTCTACATATACTTTGCAGGAAGTACTGTCGATCTTATCCTTAGACCACTTAGGCGATTTCAGGTTGTTGTCAACAATCTCCCCGATCGTCTCAGAGCCATAGCTTTCAAAGGTAATTGCCTGCACGTTGGAATAAACCCCGCCGCCGGTACTCAACAAAATCCACAACGCTATGATGATGATCGGAACCCCGATACACATATTCCGCTTTGCCTTATTCAGCTCTTTCTCTGTCAGTTCCTTTTTAGTACGGGAAAGCAGGTCTTTTATCCCGCCAATAACACAGCCCGCTCCGGCCAGCAGGAATATAAACCCGAATACGATTCCCCAGAAGCCTCCCTCACTGAACAACAGTCTCATAAGAATCAGGAAGACAATCCCTTCGATCACAGTCAGGATATTTCCAAACTTCTCAGCCGCCTTATTAAATAAAGGACTGTTCCAGAACTTAGAAAATCCCTGGCTTTTCTGCCCCTGAGCGGCCTGATCGGCTTTTTCCTCGCTCGATTCGATCTTCGCTTTCGCATCCTTCCTATCCTGACTGATATCAGACGCCGCCTTCTTTACACTCTGCCCGGCTTTTGAAGCCATTTCTGCGGCAAACTGACCCGCGACAGACGCCATCTCCGCCGCATTCTTTCTGAGTTCAGACACAGTCTCCCCGGCATCCGAAGTTTCCTGTAAAGATTCCGGTGCCTTCTCATTCAGCATTTCCTGAGAGAATACATTCCCGGATTCCGCTTCCTCTTTTCCCGGCTGCACCGTTGAGGTTTCATTCACCGTTTTCTGATCAGGCATATTCTTCTGTTCGTTTTCCGGCTCATCCCTATGTTGCCCGCCTGCGCTGCCTGCTTCCGTTTCTGGTAAATCCGTTTTTTCCGCAGCCATTTCCTCAACCGGTTTTTCTTCCTCGCTGACGCGATTTCCGCATTTCGGGCAGAACAAATCGCCCTCGTTTAATCTGGTTCCACATTTTGAACAATACATGTCTCTTCCTCCTCGATTTTGTTTTTTTAAGCAGCCACACTATAATCATGGGCACTTCATTTTTCATACATAAGTTGGCTCAAATACCTGACCGACAAACAACGGCAGCTTCTCTTTTTCATCCCAGATCAGGAAATAAAACGGGCGGTCAAAATCCAAATGTATTTCGTCTTCCTCAATGCCTGTATACCAATTGAACCTAATCCCTGTGAAGGTACTTGATTCCGTTCCCTCTTCGTTAAAATCAATAACCGTCTTCTGTTTTACAGAATTCAGATAAACATTACCCTTCTGGAATAAAAATCCCCTTGTAAAATCCGCCTGCCATCGAATAAACGCATCATGAACTCCAGACCTCCTTAAAAATTCCACCATGTCCATCCTATTCTGAAACAGGAATTTCGGTATCTTCACATAAAGCCTGTAGTCCTCTCCCAGCTCCTCCAGTCCGGATAAATCCAGCCTGCTGATATTTTGCCTCCTCATACTCATTGGAAGGAAGCCCCAGAATGTATATCTGCCGTTTTCTTCCTTATAAGGTGCACAGAAGGCCTCCACCGTCTCATTGCAGTAATACCTCAGCCCTTCAGAACTCATATCCACCGCATCCACCCGTTTCTCTTTTCCATCAGCTCCGGTAAACTGAAAATCCGTTTTCAGGCTGCAATAGCCCTGCCACTTTCCCTTAAAATGAAGGACATTGCCAAGAAGCGCTGTAAACCTGTCCATCGGTGAAATGTCCTGAAAATCCTCTGTCTGTACAGCCTGCGGTATCTGCCTGTTTGTTTCTTCCTGACACCGGCTGTTGATCTCCTCTGTCAGTCTGTCACAATTATCCTCTGTCAGTTCATAAGCTGTTGCGCTAAGCGTCTGGTTTGTCTGTAAAAGCTCCGCATATTCTTCCCTGATTTCTGTTTTCCGGTCCTTTTTATGGTTGACTACAAAAAAATTCCAGGTATTGACAGCTTCGCTGTTCAGGTCATACTCCTTCTCACCGATCAGATTTATGATTTCCTGACGGGTGTTTCCATCCGCAGCATAAACCGCCGCCTGCAGGGCACTGTAAAGACTCGCAGGTGAAAACATAAAGTTACTCTTTTGCGCTCCGCTGATTTTCACCAGTTCATCAAGCATTTGAAAATATTCTGAGAAATCCATTGTCGTCTTCTCTTCCTGTATTCCTTCATCCATCAGCTCATCCCTCCATCCTGGCCGGTTCAAATACCTGACCCACAAACAATGGCAGCTTCTCTATTTCATCCCAGATCATGAAATAGAACGGGCGGTCGAAATCTAACCGAATTTCCAGCCCTCTGATACACATGCATGCGACATCAAATGTCAGGCCTGTAAAAGCACTCGCCTCCGTTCCCTTCTCATTAAAATCAATGACTGTCTGTTGATGCACTGAGTTCAGATAAACATTGTTATCCTTGGAAAAGATATAGCCCTTTGAAAAATCTGCTTTCTGCCGGTCAAATGCATCTTTGACACCGAATTTCTTTAAAGCTTCCGTCATATCCATCCCACTGCGGAACAGAAATTTCGGTATCTCAACATAAAGCTTATATTTTTCCTCCGGCTCGCTCAGTCCGGTCAAATCCAGTCTGCTGATGTCACAGAGTTCCATCTTCCCGGTATAAGGACTTTCGACCTCTGCAGCACCTATGTGGACGGATTGACATTGGCTCATACGGTTATTCCCATTTCCAGAGGGAAGAAATCCCCAGAATGTATATCTGCCATTCGCTTCCAGATAGGGGGCACTGAATGCTTCCACTGTTTCATTACAATAAT
This sequence comes from Lachnospiraceae bacterium, assembly GCA_021205565.1. Classification (GTDB taxonomy): domain Bacteria; phylum Bacillota; class Clostridia; order Lachnospirales; family Lachnospiraceae; genus RGIG6307. The sequence continues at coordinate 5,111 of JAJPXG010000021.1, forward strand.
AATGCAGCTCGTCTGAATCCATCTCCACCGCATCAACCCGCCGCCGCTCACCGTCTAATCCTGTGAAATAAAAATACTTCTCCAATCTGCAACGCTCTTTCCAGGTGCCCTTAAAATGAAGTACATTCCCCAGAAATGCCATAAACGGGTCAAGTGGAGACGCGTCCTGAAAATCCTCGTCCTGCACTGCCTCTACAATCTGGCCATTTGTCTCCCGTCCACACCGGCTGTTGATTTCATTTACCAGTTGATCGCAATTTTCGTCCGTCAGTTCATAGATGGTCGCATAAAGATTCTGGTCAGTCTTTAAACGCTGCTCATATTCCTCCCTGATTTTCGCCTGCCGTCCTTCTTTTCCGTTGACCACGAGGAAATTACATACATTGACCGCCTCGCTTTTCAGGTCATACGTTTTCTTTCCGGTCAGTTTTATGATTTCCTCATAAGTCTTCCCGTCCGTGCCATAAGCCGCCGCCTGCAAAGCGCTGTAAAGACTCGCCGGGGAATACATAAAGTTACTGCTCTTCCTTCCGCAAAGTTCTGTCATCTCCCCCAGCATCTGAAAATACTTTGTAAAATCCTCCGGTGCCTTTTTATTTCTTCTTGGTGTTCTGGCAGAAAGCAGGTTATTCAGATCCAGGCTCGCACTCACCGAGTTAACTGATGAATTTATTGCGCTTCCACCTTCCTCATACTTGCCCATTTTTAATCCTCTTCTTTCTCAAATTCTGCATAAAAGGTTATCTGGCTTTCATCCGATTCTGGCTGCATATATTTACCGCACAGCCCTTTCATCCCCCTGTAATCATACATTTCTGTAATCAAATCCTGGATTACACAGGCATCGTGACTTGTCAGATCAAATTGTTCAATAAACCTGTCGTAGTCGTCATACGCGCCATTATGACAGCAACCAAGATAAATATATTCCATACAGCAGGCAAGCATCTTTCTTTTGGTATCCGGGTCATTTTCAAAGATCTCCAAGGCTCCCAGCGGATCATCAATCCGGGAATCCATAGGCCCCAGATACCCAAACATTGCATTGGCAAACGCCCTCTGCAGATCATTCGGGACTTTCCTTCCCGGTTCCTCCTGCAGCCGGTGTAATAATACACACAGGATTTTCTTTGCATTGCTGGATATATCCCTGACATCCATATTTGCATTTGTATTGAGCACCGCTATATTTTCTAGCCTCTTAATACGGCTGTAGAGCCAGATCGTCTGCTTACATATTTTTCTCAGGTCTTCCGTATGCCGTGTTACAAGAACAGAAATATTTTCATCGCTCTCCATCATAATAAGCAGCATATCAATCAAAACCTGCTGTGCGTGCTCCGTTTCACTAATGCAGTCAGCTACACATGATTTTCCGTTCCCGGCAAACTCAACCATGTCAAAAGCACGGCGATACCAGTCTTCGTTTTTCACCTCACCGAAATTTTCTTCCGGAATTCCGGCCAGTTCCACAATAGCCATTTCCAGAGCATCATAATCCTCCTGACTCTTTTCGCCGCTTTTAACGCACAGCTGCAATTTTTCTTTCATGAAATTTTTCCCTCCATCTCTGTGATTTCGTGGGCGCTTTATCTTTCGCTGCCTGCCAGATAACCCGCCCACTGAATTTTTGTGAAGATATGTACATATGACATCTCCTCATTTTTATGGTTTATGATTCAGTTTTCTTACCCTTACAACGCAGCAAATCCCACGGGGAGGGAATATGCTCCAGAAGAGCATAGAGCCAGATCATGGATTTATAACGAATTCGCCGTACATGCTTCTCACCGTTTTCATCATACGTGTATACTGTCTCCCTTTTCGTTCCCAGCTCTGAAATACCATATAATAACAGCCCTCCGGCTACGCCGAGGGGGAGTGTTATTGCTGCAAACTTTCCAAAACTTCTCCATGCACTTTTGTTTTTGTCTATCGCCATCTCGATCTCCTCCGTAAAATTTGGTATATTTGATTTTCTGTTGCTGTAATGAGTATAGCGAACAGGGTAGACACATATTGTCGCTGCAAATAAAAAACTCCCAACTTTTTATAGTTGGGAGTTTTTATTTTCACTTGTGTTTTTAT
>JAJPXG010000017.1 GCA_021205565.1 Lachnospiraceae bacterium
ACCCTCGCGCCGCTATTAACGACCTGCACCCTTTCCAGGGGTGTCCCTTCAGCCAACTTGGGTACTTCCACATAGCTAAATCCATCAGTTCTATTCTGTTATACCGGTCAGAAAAATCTGACTGAGCGGAGAGGATGGGATTCGAACCCATGCGCCCTTCCGGACAAACGGTTTTCAAGACCGCCGCGTTATGACCGCTTCGCTACCTCTCCGAGTCCGCCACATCAACGGCAACAACTAATATAGCAAACCATTTCCGAAAAGTCAACAGAAATTTTTTTACTTTTTCATATTTTTTGAGTCTGCATTATTTCAATGCACCGGAAAGCTCCTATATATCCAGTCTGACCAGGCACAGTCCCCTGGCAGGAGCGGTGGGGCCGGCATTTCTGCGGTCACAGGACTTCAGAATTTCTTCCACGCTTTCAGGCTTCATTCGTCCATAGCCCACTTCCAGAAGCGTCCCGGCTATAATCCGCACCATATTATATAAGAAGCCGTTGCCCGAGACGGAAAGGACGATTTCTTCCCCCTCTCTCGTCACCTGAATGTCCGTCACAGTGCGCACAGTCGACTCCACCTGCGCCCCCACTGTACAGAATGCCCTGAAATCGTGCTCCCCGATCAGATATTGTGCCGCTCTCTTCATCTGATCCACATCGCATTTAAAATAGGTAAAATGTGTATAGAGACGCTTCACAGGATTGGGAAACGCCGCGTTGACAATACGATATTCATATGTTTTATGTGCATGACATTTTCGAAGATCAAAATCAGGAAATACTTCGCAGGATTCCACAACCCGGATATCCTCCGGCAGACGTTGATTGAGCGCATAGCTGATTTTCTGAGCCGGTATTCTGGCCTGCATATCAAAGACCGCTACATTACATAAGGCATGGACACCTGCGTCCGTGCGGCTGGCGCCCATAACCCGGATTTCTTCCTGTAAAAGCTCTGTCAGCTTCTCCTCCAGCACTTCCTGCACGGTAATACCATTTTGCTGCTTCTGCCAGCCATGATAGGCGGTACCATCGTAGGCTACGCGCAGCAGAACTTTTTTCATTTCACCGTCCATATAAATCCCCGATCTATTCTCAGAAGAATCTGCCCACAAAAATATCCACCGCCATAAAAGCAAAAATCAACAGATACGCCGCCTTATCCCTTCGATTATAAATCAACGGATTCATCTTTGTGCGCCCCTCACCGCCCCGGTAGCAGCGCGCCTCCATGGCCAGCGCCAGGTCATTGGCGCGGCGAAACGCGGAGATAAACAACGGTACCAGAAGCGGCACCAGAGCCTTCGCCTTGTCAAAAAGATTCCCGCTCTCGAAATCTGCGCCTCTGGCCTGCTGAGCCTTCATGATTTTGTCCGTTTCTTCCAATAATATAGGGATGAAGCGCAGCGCAATGGACATCATCATGGCCACCTCATGCACCGGTACCTTTAAATATTTCAGAGGCCGCAGTCCCTTCTCCATGCCGTCCGTCAGCTGGTTCGGCGTGGTAGTAAAGGTCATCAATGAGGTGCCGATAATCAGCATAATCAGGCGCCAGGCCATGAAAACCGCTGTCCGCAGGCCCTCCCATGTCACCTGAATGATCCATACTTTGAAAATAACCGTACCTTCAGTCAGGAAGAGATTGAATACTACCGTAATCATCAGCAGAATCATAATGGATTTCAGGCCGCGTATAATATAGCCAAACGGCACTCTGGAAAGGTGAATCACTGTCGCCAGCGCCGCAGTCGCGATAAGATACCCCCATACATTCTGAATTAAGAATAAATCAATCAGGAAAAGAACAGTGCCGGCAAGCTTCACCCGCGGGTCCAGCCTGTGAATGACAGAATCAGTCTGATAATATTGTCCAAGTGTAATGTCCCGAATCATAGACCATCCTTTCCCTCACCAGAAACGGCTGCATCTGCACCGCACGATTCATTCACTGTCGCTTCAGAGTGAAGTATATCCTGTGAGTCGGCGCTTTCCTCATCATGCCTCTGCCCCGCCTTTCTCTTTGCCAGTGCTCCCGCAATATTATCCGCGGCCTCCTCTAAGGTAATCAGATCTGTATCCACATCGAGTCCCATATTTTTCAGGCCATAGAGCGCATAGGTCACCTGCGGTGCCGCAAGGCCCATCTCCTCCAGTTCCTGATAATGACGGAACACCTCATGCGGTTTTGCGTCAAAGGCAACCTCCCCATGATTCATGACCACGATACGGCTGACATACTGCGCCACATCCTCCATGCTGTGAGAAATCAGAACGACAGTCATGCCGGTCTGCTCACGCAGAGAAGCAACCAGATTTAAGATTTCCTCTCTGCCCTGCGGGTCCAGTCCCGCGGTTGGCTCATCTAAAATCAACATCTGCGGCTTCATGGCCAGCACACCCGCAATCGCGGTTCTGCGCTTCTGGCCGCCGGAGAGTTCAAAGGGAGAACGGGTATAATATTCCTCTCCAAGGCCCACCAGATTCAGTGCCGCCTTCGCTTCCTCTTTGGCCTCCTCTTCGGAAAGCCCCATATTTTTCGGGCCGAAGTAGACGTCACTTAAGACGTCAATTTCAAAAAGCTGGTGCTCCGGATACTGGAATACCAACCCTACCCTGCGGCGCAGCTCCTTCATGGAGAAACCCTCGGCATAGATCGGCTCCCCGTCCAGGTAAATCTGCCCCGAAGTCGCCCGAATCAGGCCGTTCATATGCTGAACCAAGGTGGATTTTCCGGAGCCGGTATGGCCGATCAGGCCGATAAACTCACCGTCCTGAATCTCCAGATTGATATCCCGCAGGGCATGGACCACCATCTCTGTTCCCTGACCGTAATCATAATTTACATGTTCAAACTTCAGCATATTCCATTACTCCCCAAGCTGCTTTTGTAACTCGGCCAGCAGTTCCCTGATCGTCAGAATCCCGTCCGGCAGACTGACGCCGCGTTTTTTTAACTCATCCGCCAGCAGCGTGGCCTGTGGCAGCGTCATATGCAGCGCCTTTAACTCCTCCACCCTGGAAAAGACCTCCCGCGGCGTACCCTCCATGGCAATATGCCCCTGATCCATCACATAGATGTGGTCCGCGTCGACCGTCTCTTCCATATAATGAGTGATCAGCAGAATGGTGATGCCTTCCACCTGATTTAAGCCCCGCACGGCGCGAATCACTTCCCTGCGGCCGCTGGGGTCCAACATGGCTGTAGGCTCGTCCAAAACGATACATTTCGGGTGCATGGCCAGCACCCCTGCGATGGAAACGCGCTGCTTCTGTCCGCCGGAGAGTTTATTAGGGGAAGCTTTGCGGTATTCATACATGCCAACGACACGCAGGCTCTCCTCGACCCGCTCCCAGATCTCTTCCGTGGGGACACCGAGGTTTTCGGGACCAAAGCCCACGTCCTCCTCCACCACCTGGCTGATGATCTGGTTGTCCGGGTTCTGAAATACCATACCCGCGCGCTGGCGTACCTCCCACAGATTCTCTTCTTTGGAGGTGTCCAGGCCGTCCACCCAGACAGTGCCGCCGGTGGGATAAAGGATACCGTTGATCTGTTTGGCCAACGTAGATTTGCCGGATCCATTGTGCCCCAGAATGGCGATAAAATCACCCTGCTTTACCTGAAGATCCACGTCGTCGAGCGCGCGGTAATACCCTGCCTCGTTGCCCTCTTCGTCCCGCATCACATAATCGTACTGCAAATGCTCTGTCCGGATGATGTCTTTGATATGCTGCTTTAATTTCATGCTGTATTCCTTTTATACTGTAAAAGATTCTGTGGCAGACAGCTTCCCGCCGCATGAATATGGCACAAGTAAAACCCCTGAGAACGCTTTTACAGCTAAAAAAAGAGGAACCAGGTATCCCGGCTCCTCCTCATTTCAATATCTGACTTATACAAGCTCTAAGAGAACTTCCATCGCGCCGTCGCCCTTGCGGGTGCCGATCTTTACGATACGTGTATAGCCGCCCTGGCGGTTGGCATACTTCGGTCCGTACTCATCAAAGAGCTTCGCGGGAAGATCCAGCTTCTTCGTGTTCTTCTTTTTGCCCTTATTGGACTCCGGAACTACGGTCACAGGATTTAAGACCTTCAGCATCTTGCGGCGTGCGTTCATTCTGGAGGGCAGATCCTTTTTGATCTCTTTGTCAACGGTGGTATACTTGGTCACCTTTTTGCCATCCACGACTTCCTTCACACGCTTGCCGTCCTTGTCCCTCTCGGGAACCTTCGCGGCTACGGTAACGGTCTCGTAATTATCCTTTTCCTTCACTGCCAGCGCGATCAGTCCATCGACAATCTTTGCAACTTCCTTTGCTCTTGCCTCAGTCGTCACGATCTTGCCATTGGCGATCACTGCAGTAACCTGGTTTCTCAACAGAGCTTTTCTCTGAGAGGATGTTCTTCCTAATTTTCTGTATCCGGCCATGATTTGCCTCCTTCATGCTTGGTGCATTTTCCCGCGCCTGCGGTCTTACCGGGAAAATGTATGATTTGTTCCAGTATGAAATCACCCGCGGCGCTCATCGGTCTTATCCTGCGGGCGTATTTCCTTTGTCTGATTTATGATTCCTCGGAATCACTGAACTGCAGACCCAGTTCTCTGATTTTAGCCTGTACTTCCTCCAGGGACTTGCGTCCAAGGTTACGGACCTTCATCATATCCTCAGGAGTCTTATTGATCAACTCCTGAACGGTATTGATGCCGGCGCGCTTTAAGCAGTTGTAGGAGCGCACCGAGAGCTCCAGCTCATCGATGCTCATCTCCAGCAGCTTCTCGCTCTCACTGTCCTCTTTCTCCACCATCACCTCTGCGGTCTTCGCATTCTCGGAGAGGTCGATGAAGAGGCTTAAGTGCTCACTTAAAACCTTTGCCGCGAGGCTGACAGCCTCATCAGGTACAAGCGTACCGTTGGTATGCACATCCAGCGTCAGCTTGTCATAGTCGGTCTGCTGTCCGACACGGGTATTTTCCACGGTCACATTGACGCGCTCAACGGGCGTATAAATGGAATCAATCGCCAGAACGCCGATCGGCAGGTCCTCGCTCTTGTTTTTCTCCGCACTGATATAGCCTCTGCCCTTGTTGATGGTCAGTTCCATAAACAGCTTGGTGTCCTTCCCGCTGAGTGTTGCGATGGTCTGGTCCGGATTCATAATCTCGATATCCTGGTCTACCTGAATATCAGATGCCTTTACCACACCTTCGCCGGTATAATCAATGATCGCAGTCTTGGCTTCGGAAGTCTCGCTGTGATTCTTGATCGCGAGGCTTTTGATGTTCATAACAATCTCGGTCACATCCTCCTTGACACCGGGGATGGAACTGAATTCATGCTGAACGCCCTCGATCTTCACATGCGTCACTGCCGCGCCGGGTAAAGATGAAAGCATAATTCTTCTTAAGGAGTTGCCCAGAGTAATACCATACCCTCTTTCCAGTGGTTCTACGACGAATCTCCCGTACTTTTTATCTTCCGAGATCTCTGCTACCTCAATATTTGGTCTCTCAAAATCAAACACTGTATGTCCTCCTTTACGAACAGATGCACTAAATTAACGATTACTTGGAATACAACTCGACGATCAGCATCTCGTTTACCGGTACATCAATCTGTTCTCTGGTAGGAAGCGCCTTCACAGTACCTTTCAAAGAATCAATATCCACATCCAGCCACTCCGGGGTCAGTCTGCCGCCGGTCACCTCGACGATTTCCTTATATCTGGTCAGGGATTTGGATTTCTCTCTGATCTCGATCACATCGCCGGCTTTTACACGATAGGACGGGATGTTCACGCACTTGCCGTTCACAGTCACATGCTTGTGATCCACGATCTGTCTCGCTTCGCGGCGGGTACGTGCAAAATTCATTCTGAACACAACGTTGTCCAGGCGGCTCTCCAGCATGATCATCAGGTTTTCACCGGTCATGCCCTTCATTCTGTCGGCCTTCTCGTAATAGTTGCGGAATGGCTTCTCCAGTACGCCATAGATGAATTTCGCCTTCTGCTTCTCTCTCATCTGTGTGCCGTACTCACTTACCTTCTTGCCTGTTCTTGCAAAATGTCTCTTTGATTTCTTGTCATAGCCAAGTACGCTCGGCTCAATGCCCAGCGCACGGCACTTTTTCAAAACCGGAGTTCTGTCTACTGCCATTTCAAATTTGTCCTTTCAGATTATTGTTTACAGCGCCGCGGATTGTCACGGCGTCTTCGTCCAACTGCAGTTTATGATTTACGCAGATGTCGCGATTCGTGATTGCAGCGCAATCGCTGCGAACCGCATTCACAGTCCCTGTTGTGCACTATACACGTCTGCGCTTCGGCGGACGGCAGCCGTTGTGCGGCACCGGCGTCACATCGGTAATGCTGGTAACCTCAAGGCCTGCTGTATTAAGCGCGCGGATGGCGGCTTCACGGCCTGAGCCGGGTCCTTTAACGAAAACGTCTACTGTCTTTAATCCATGCACCAGGGCAGCCTTGGTCGCTGTCTCAGCGGCTGTCTGTGCAGCATAGGGAGTAGATTTCCTTGAACCTCTAAATCCAAGACCGCCGGCGGAAGCCCAGCTTAAAGCATTACCCTGTGCATCTGTCAGAGTCACGATCGTGTTGTTGAAAGATGCCTGGATATGTGCCTGTCCGTGTTCAACGTTTTTCTTGACGCGCTTTTTTGTCACTTTTTTGGTAACTTTTTTAGCCATTCTAAACTAACCTACTTTCTTTCCTGTTGTTATAGTTGCAATTTTTTACTTCTTCTTACCGGCAACGGTCTTCTTCTTGCCTTTTCTGGTTCTGGCATTGGTCTTAGTCTTCTGACCGCGAACCGGAAGGCCCTTACGATGACGAATACCTCTGTAGCAGCCGATTTCCTGCAGTCTCTTGATGTTTAAGGCAACCTCACGTCTTAAGTCGCCTTCCACCATGTAGGACTTCTCAATCACCGCATTGATCCGCTTCTCCTCGTCACTGGTCAGATCTCTGACGCGGGTGTCGGGATCGACGCCTGCCTCCTCTAAGATCTTGTTGGCACTTGTTCTGCCAATGCCGTAGACGTAAGTCAAGCCGATCTCCACACGTTTTTCTCTGGGTAAATCAACACCTGCGATACGAGCCATTTACGTTTCTGCTCCATTTGA
>JAJPXG010000008.1 GCA_021205565.1 Lachnospiraceae bacterium
ACGGATGCGAATGGAAACAGCGTGACGACGGATACGGTAACCTTGAGCATTCAGGAGTTGCAGGAAAGTACGATCACAATCATTACACAGCCGCAAAGCATAGTGGTGGCAAATGAAGGAGACCCGGCAACGGTGTCCGTGGTAGCAGAGGGGGACGACCTGAGTTACAACTGGTACTACAAGAATCCGGGAAACAGTACATTCACAGATGCAAAGACCTATACAGCGAGCACAACAATAAGGGTGACAGCGGCGAGGAATGGTCGTGAGATGTACTGTGTGATTACAGATGCGAATGGCAACAGTGTGACAACGGACACGATAACGCTAAGTATTCAGGAATCACAGGAAACAACTGTTGTGAGCGTTTCAGAATCTGAAAGTGTGTCTGCGGAAAGCGTTGAGGAGAAGCCTTTGTTGCCTATGGAAGGGATTGAAGCCGAGTCGGCATCAGAAACTGTAACTGATGAAAGTGTTGCGGATGACACGGCACTGGAGATGAACAGTGAGGAAGATGGGACGTCATTGGAAGTAGACGCTTCCGAGGTTGAAGAGGCATCGATAATTGAAACAGAGAATGGAGATTTTGGAGGTGATATGTCGGCAGATGTGGATTCGTAAACGCTTATTCTTGTGAAAATGTACCGCTGTTCCGGAGAACGTGATACCGCTGTCCCGAAGTAACGACACCGTCAGTTCGGGACAGCGGAATTTACGGTGCTGATTGTGCAGTTTGCGGCGCTTCATAAAGAGGTGTCAGAGGCGTTTCGCTGGATTGCGTACTGGAAAATTCTGCTGGGACTCGCTGCCGGAGCAGCCTGTTCATACTGGTTTGTCCGGTTTGGTTTCGGTAATTTCCTGACGCTGTTGGTGACGGCGTGCCTGTTTTTCGGGGCGTATGGGCTAGTCCTGTTCATTACGCGGGAGAAGCTGACGCTGGAGATTTTGCGGCAGGTGGTGGAGAAGGTACTGGGGAGAGTGAGGCGGTGAACGCTTAATCATGAGCGCCATGTATTGGACGAATTGTATGAATCGTGCGATTTGAGCGAAATGTATTTGGAGTGATTATCTCATAAATTGAGAGGGTGCGTAAGGTACGCATAATGGAGTGTTTACATTTTACTGGCCTCTATGGCAGCCTGTCGGAAAAGCTGTGGAAAATAAGGAGTTTGAGGAGATTGGCGTGTTTTTGACCATGTCCTGTGTAATGACGACTTATATGCATCTGAATACGGTAATCTCAAAAAACTAGGGGCACCGTCGTAACGCCGCCCCATGCAAAAACCCGAAGAGTTTTTTAATACTGCACTTAGTATATGCATTTTGAAGTTAAAAGTCAACTCTTTCGAGAAATTTAACAATTAAGAGAACGACTTGAGATGCTCTGCGGAAAGAATCCGTATATAATTTTACAGGCAAATTTGTAGTTACTAACAATCAGTTCATTTTGCCGGAAGAAGCCCTTCTTTTCTGGTATACGCACAAAAAAGAGTTCCTTTAGTTCTTCTGTAGTTTTGTCTGTATGCTGCAGTACGCAGGTAATTGTTAACATCCGACAGGTACGTTTCTGCAGCTTGTTCGGATGTGTATTTAAAAGTAATACCTTTTTCATCGCGCATTTTTGCGACAAGCTGCGTCGATGAAAGCATCGGTTTATCGGTGCGGTTGCTCATAGTGCTCTCCTATCTGCAATTCATGTCCTTATTATAAAGGCTTTGTCAAAGGTAATCAAGTCGTGGCGAAAATATAGTATTGAGGAAATCCGTGGATATTCTGGGGATTCAGATTTTGGTCCCGTTGGGGCAGGAAAAAACGGTGCTTTACTCTGAGGTCGCCGGTGCAGTGGTAGACCTTATTCTGAATGTACTGTTGATTCCGCAGCTGGCGTCCTCCGGCGCTGCGATTGGTACGCTGGCGGCGGAGCTTACGGTGCTGATTGTGCAGTTTGCGGCGCTTCAAAAAGAGGTGTCAGAGGCGTTTCGCCGGATTGCGTACTGGAAAATTCTGCTGGGACTCGTTGCCGGAGCAGCCTGCTCATACTGGTTTGTCCGGTTTGGTTTCGGCAATTTCCTGACGCTGCTGGTGACGGCGTGCCTGTTTTTCGGGGCGTATGGGCTAGTCCTGTTCATTACGCGGGAGAAGCTGACGCTGGAGATTTTGCGGCAGGTGGTGGAGAAGGTACTGGGGAGAGTGAGGCAGTGAACGCTCAATCATGAGTACTATATATATAAAGAAAGAACTTTCTGAAACCAGTGGCTTCGGTCAGCACAAGTCACAGATACTGTATTCTCTGGTGTGTTGCTTTGTCCTTCCCCACCATTAAGAACTCTTCTCTGCAAGACAGGGAATATGAGGATTCATAAAGGAATTAAAGATCCATTTTGAATACGGTACAAATACTTGTACCGTAATTTTTTTACGGCATTTGTTGTAAAACTGGAGAAAGCGTGATATACTACTTTAAAAGAAGATGCATAACGCATAGAAAGGACGCTTTCAGGCATGTTAAAGAAATTTTCGGTTAAAAATTACAAAAATTTTAAAGACGAGATTACAATAGATTTTAGCGCGACTGCTGGATATCAGTTCAGTAAAGACTGTATTACAGATGGGCTTATTTCCAAACTGATGATTTATGGACGAAACGCGACTGGAAAGACGAATCTGGGTGGGGCAATCATGGATATAACTGACACCTTTTTTTCCTCATTTCGGAATCTCTACAATGGTATATTATTAAATGCAGATTCTGGTGAGAATGTCGCCGGGTTTTCTTATACATTTGATTTTGATGGCCGGGAAGTGGTGTATCAGTATGAACGTTTCGATAATTGGACTTTAAAGAGTGAACGATTGATGGTTGATGACATCGTTATTTTTGAATGTGATTTTCCCAATAGAAGATATTTGTTCGATGATTTAAAATGTGTTCAGGCGGAAACTGCTAATACAGAGATATATAGAAATGCTCTGGATGAAAAAATGAGCTCCGATGAAGAGGAGGAAACTGGAAATACGATGCCATTTCTCAGATGGCTGGTCAATAATGTAGCATTGGAAAGCAATTCAATTCCGATGGAGATAATGGGTTATGCCAGAAGAATGAGTATGACAACGGCTGGAAAAATAAGAAATCCAAAAGTAAGTATTTCTATTTTCTATGATTCTCTTGAAGACCCCAAAAAAAAGAAGGATCTGGAGGACTTCCTGAATGCAATGGGAGTTGATTGCAAACTGACGTGGAGAAAACTTCCGGATGGGCATGGGCAATTGTATTTTTCACATGAGAGGCTGGTTCCCTTTTATGAAAATGCTTCCAGTGGAACAATATCATTGGTTGATTTGTACCGCAGAATTTTTTACAGAACCGTGGAGCCGACATTGTTGTATTTAGATGATTTTGATGCTTTTTATCATTATGAGATGGCTGATAATGTAATGCGTTTTATAAAAGAGAGATATCCCCGCTGCCAGGTCATCATGACGACGCATAATACAAATCTGATGACGAATGAACTGATGCGGCCGGATTGCTTGCTCATTCTGTCGCGCAGCGGCAAACTGACTGCACTGTGTAACGCCACAGAACGGGAGTTGAGAGAAGGCCATAATCTGGAAAAAATGTATATCAACGGGGAGTTCGAAAGGTATGAATAATTATGGAGGGGGTAAAAGAAAACGGAATTAAACCCTATTGATTGTAGAGGGAGAGCATGAAAAAAATAAACTGTTTTGGCTGCTTTTTAAAATATTTCCGGAAATGAATATTCATATGGATAATATTTGGATATACGGGACTAATATTTATCAATTATATGGAGACATTGTGAATGAGTATGGAGCTGATTGGGCGGAAGAGGAAGTGTCTGTTAATTTGCCGCTAATTGTAAGCAGAAGGAATAGCATGCTGGACTGGCGTGAAACTAAATTTACGAATATTCTTCTGGTTTTTGACTATGAAAAGCAGGATCCATTTTTTTCGGAGAAGAAGATTTTGGATATGCAGAAGGCTTTTTCTGACAGGACAGATATGGGACAGTTATATATCAATTATCCCATGGTGGAATCATATATGTACTTAAAAGCGCTCCCTGATTACGATTATCTTGAATATAAAACTGCTGCGTCTTTGAAATCGGGTAGTGAATACAAAAGAGATGTTAATAAGGAATCGGGGATTAAATATACTCTGGATTTCCCTCAGAAACTTTACGCTTCACTTACGAACAGCATAAAAACAACTGATAGTGATCTATGTGGCAAATATTGTGAGGAAGTTTGCAATATCTCAGATGCTTTTGAAATTGAAAACAAATTGCAGAGTATTTTGGGAGACGCAATTGTTCAGGACAGACTGGAGACGTTGCTTCACGATTTACCTAAAAGGATACATAATGCTGGTTTTGCTTATAATGGTGAAAGCTATTGGGAGTATGCCAGAGATATGTTTAAACAGATTATATATCATAATATATGGAAGGCAAATTATATCCAGAATAATCAAAATGTAATTGACGAAAGGCAATATAAAAGTTGTTTTGAACAGTTAGATTTGACGAAAATATTGCAGATTCAGAATATAAGCAGCCGTGATATATCAACGGGATTTATATGGGTGTTAAATACCTGTGTTTTGATTGTCGCAGAGTATAATTTCAAATTAGTGCTATAATTCGGAGAACCGTTGGTGAACTTTCAAGCAGGAGCGTCACCTGAAGTAAGAACCGACTGAAACCAGTGGCTTCAGTCGGCACAAGTCCCAGATACTGTATTCTCCAGTGTGTTGCTTTGTCCTTCCCCGCCATTAAGAACTCTTCTCTTTACTCATCCCATGAACTGCGCTAGAATAAATACACGGGTTTCTCGCAGAGAGGTGACTAATGGGAAAGAAAGATTTCATGTCACTTATGGTAAATGATTCAATCAGAAGGTTAGCCAAATGAGAAATAATCTGGTGGAAACAGTGGACATGAAGAATGAAACAGACAAAGAATTATAGATTAAGTGTGGATGCAAGTGAGCCATTGATGAGCTGGTTGAAAGGCTGAGAGAGATAATATGTTCGTGAAGCACGGGCGGTATATTCTGTAAGTATCCTCCTTAATGTATGGGGACCGAGGTTGGAATCCACCTCATTTTCGTATTTTATAAAGCTATGTGAAGTTTACCATCATTTTTGGTTTCTGTCAATGAAAAATATTGCCAATTCAGGGTCTGATTTGTCGGCAATATTTACCCTATTGCGACAATCCGTCCGGCTTATGGGACGGCGAGATTACCATAGCCAGCAGTCAGATCAGCAGTCCGGGCGCCTCAGCCGACATGCAGATCAACATTCCGCGCAGCGCCAGCAGTCAGAAAAAGCAGTCCGCTCCACACCCTCAGTGAACCCCGCAAGTCCTCACCCGGTTGAAGTCCCTCAGGCGATTGTATACAAAGACGATACTGTAAGCATATCAATTTCCTTCCCCAGAGTAACCTCCAGGTCATTATATCATGAGCAAAAGACGCTCATGATCCAATTCGCCGCTCGCCGGACGTGCGAGCACGCCCTTCTCGCTTGCGCTCATTATATCATTTCACTCACCGTTTTTCCACCTGTTTTCCTCTATGTTTTACGGCACAAAAATACTGAAATCTTACCATATTTCTATTACTTTATGCAATCTTCGCAAAATAATCATTTCCGGCAGCATGCAACGGGCGCGAAACAATACCTTCTCGATGAGCTTCAGAACACTTGATTGCCTTATCGTACATATTCACTGGCTCCTGTACGGGAGCAGTTTTTCATTGTGCGCCGGCATGACACACATCGAAAGAGGCCGCTTTCCAGCGGCCCCTTTCGATAGAGATTTGACACATTTTACCAACTGTTTCCAGGTCACAGCTTTCCATCATGCTCCATCAGCTGGTGAAGCCTTTTCCTCATCACGCGGTCGCCGGCCCCAGTCCCAGCCATTCGCAGACCAGTTCGACGCTGGCGTCCACGATCCTCGCAATTTTACCTGCCTCAAATCCATCTTCCTTAAGCCGCCGGGCAGTTTCACGTTTTTCTTCCGCTTTGCCTTTCGCTCTGCCGCGTTCTTCTCCTTCTTCTACTCCACGTTCCCAGATTCCCTGTCCTAAATTACACATTTTTCCTAATCTCCCTTCTAAATCATTGCTCATATCAATATCATATTCATTTTCCAGGATGCTGATCCACTCCTCCACACTCAGGCCCTGGCTGAACAGTGCCCCAAGCAGCCGGTGAAGTCTGTAGCGCTCACCCGTCTCCGGAAGCTTGTTCGGTATCCCCAGAAAGACGAAATTGCTCAGTTCCCGGTCGCCCTTCCAGCGGTGATGCCCCAGAATCGCGTCATCTGTCAGATGCATGTGATTCCACGAGGATTCCTTCATATTCATACAGATCCAAATGCTGTATACGCGCTTCATATCATTATAATAATCCTTCGTGAAATCACGTTCCTTCTGTGAGGAGATCAGCCTGGCCATATAGAAGACCGCCCTGTTCAAAATGTCATATCCGATTGGTTCGTCCTTCTGCGCCTCCAGGTTCAGAAGAAACCTGGTGTGTTCATCCGGCAGCCATGCATAGAGCACAATATCAAAGACCACAACACCTTCCGCGATCTCCGCGTGAACCGTATTCAGGCCTGCAATCCGCCGGCCGACCCGGCTCTGCCCCGCATCAGTCAGGCTGAACATTTCCAGCGCCTCCCGCTTCACACTTGTCAGATCCCCCGGTTCCGGTGCCTCCCGCTCTGCATTCCTCAACTCGCCCGTTTCCTTCATCACATTTGTCATCCCCGGTTCCATCGGCACTGTCCCTGCAAAGGGCTCCCCCTCTATGTAACGTTCCGCCTCCTTTGGCTTCATCCCTTTAAATTCGTCCACCACCTCCGTCAGTATGCATGCTAAAATGCATTTCTCTGACAGAAGCCTCTTCGCATATGTATCGTACTGTGTTTTTTCATTCGCGGCAGTTAAAATTCCTTTCAGCTCCGCGCCCAATGATCGGCCTCCTTTCTGCTGAGACTAAGACGATATATCACCTTTTTAAAATGTTTTTCAGAACATATTTTTATAGTAATTTAAATTTACCACAGGCCGCGAAATTTGTCAATATATGTC
>JAJPXG010000094.1:0-1473 GCA_021205565.1 Lachnospiraceae bacterium
CAGTTTATCCAGTACCTCCCGCGTCAGTCCCTTATGCGCTTCGGACAGCTCACAGGGATTTGGATGCACCGTGGAGCCACAGACCGGGCAGGGCTGACCCTCTGTCAGGCGCTGCGCGAGAATACCGGCCTGCTCACGAATAAACAGATCATACTTTCCCTCATATCCGGCATTTGTCTCCAAATACAGCTCACGAGCGGCCGCAAAGGCGCTGCTGGCCTCGGTGCAGATCCACTCCTGCGCCGCGATTTCCTCCTGTTCCGTTTCCGCGTCAGCAAGCGCCATGTCAATTTCCTCTGCCTTCCGGCTTACATTCGTCCACTCCTGCAAGCGCAGATCCGCGCCCCGCAAATCCTCCTCGCGCTTGCGCCACTGCTGCACCTGAAGCGCGTAGACTTCCTGTGCCTCTTTCGCGGCCTGAGCCGCCCCGGTCAGTTCACGCTCACATGATGTCACTGTTTCAAGTGTCTCTTTAGCCTCCGCAATTTTCGCAAACAGAACACGCGCGTTCTTCACCCGCTCCTCTGTCTGCGTGTATACGGCCTGCGCTTCTTTCCATGCGCTGTCCGCCTTTTCCTCGTCGAAAGCCGCTTCCCGCTGGTTTTCCTCCAGCGCAGGGAGGGTCTCCTTTAAACCGGACAGCTCCTCCTGCGTATGCTTTACCCGATCGTGCGCCTCCTCATATCTGAAAAATATCGACTGAATTTCATATGCGTCCCCGATTTCCCGGCTCAGCTGACTCATCGCCTCCGTCCCGGCCCGCATTTCCTCATATGCTTTCAGCTCATCCTGCGCTTTTTTCAGCTGTTCAAAAGCCGTGGTCAGCGTTTTTGCCGTCTGATAAGCGTTATTTGCTTCCTCACGCGCCGCGCTCGCCCGGCCGCGCAGGGTAAGTGCCTCCTGTTTTTTCAGCTCCAGTTCCCCGCACAGTGCACCGAACAGATTGATGAAATTCTCCAGTTCAGCGATATTTGGCCTGTCCGTTTTTAAAATCCGCTCCTTCAGTGCTGTCAGCTCTTCGCATTGTCCACAGCCCGTCAGGATATCCCCCGGAATAACAGCTCTCGCAATCTGCGTTGCAAACACGGTTCTGATCTGCGCAAGTCCGGCTGAGGCTCCTTTGCACCGCTGCTCAAGCTCCCTGATGATGTTTTCATAGATTTCCGTTCCGAACAGCTTGCGGAAAATCTCCTTTTTCTTTTTGGAATCCGCGCGCAAAAGCTCCATAAACTCGCCCTGCGCGATCATGACGATCTGCGCGAACTGATCCTTCGTCAGACCAATAATCTCAATCAGCTTCTGATTGGCCTCCTTCTGCGGATACTCCGTCCCGTCCGGCATGGTCAGGCGCACCGTTTCAGATATCATTCGGGTTGTATTTCCCGTCCTGGTCTTTCTGGAAATATTTCTGACATGCAAGGGTTCGCGACGGACCGTATAAAGTTCCGCCGTGGAACCGTTCCCTTCCGAAAA
>JAJPXG010000094.1:1483-7015 GCA_021205565.1 Lachnospiraceae bacterium
GGGTGTGACGTCCCGGCTGACATAATCGCTCTGAAGTTCCTTGCCGTCCCTGATATTGGCGGTGGAGCTCGCGCTGCCGTAGAGCGCAAAGGAAATGGCGTCAAAAATCGTGCTCTTTCCGGAGCCGGTTTCGCCGCTGATTAAAAAGAGGTTCTGATTTAATGCTGTAAAATCAATGACGGTTTTCTCTCCATAGGAGCCGAACGCCTCCATCGTCAACCTGATCGGCTTCATTTCATTCCCTCCATCACGGTATTGATCACATCGCGCAGTTCTGCAAGCTCCTCCTCATCCAGGTCACCTAAGTACTCTCTGCACAGATCCTCGGGACTCTTTTGGTCATCCAATGAATAAGCGGCACTGTAATTGACAGTCCGCAGATATCTCCTGCGCACCTCCAGCAAATGCGGAAACGCGTTCCTGAGCCTGTCCTGTGTATCAACAACGTCCAACTCCGTTGTATCCGTCAACTCCACGCGCACATAATCGTCACAGGCCTCTCTCAGTACATCAACCAGGTCTCCGGAAAGTACGCGCACCTCACGCAGCGGCTTTAACGGCAGAACCGTCGTGCTGACTTCTCCCTTATTCTGAAGCTCCACGAGAATCACGCCCTTTTCCTGTCCCGCCTCACTGACAGAGCAGGCCAACGGCGTCCCGCAATAGCGAAGCGTCTCACTGCCGACCTTCATCGGCTTATGGATATGCCCCAACGCGGCGTAATCGAAGCACACGATCGCGTCCGCCCCGATGGCGTCGATATTTCCCACCGTCCTGATTTCCGAATCCATGCGCTCCACTTCCTCGCCCGTCATGCCTGCCGGAAGGTAAAACTGATGGCTGACCAGAACATTTCGTGCCGTTAAATCAATAGCCTCGCGCGCAAGCAATCTGCGCACCGAGGCATCATAAGAAAAGCTGTTGCCATTCTCGTCAGAGCCGACAATCGCCCGGACCATGGACGGCTTGACAAAAGGCAGCAGGTAAAAATTCACCTCGCCGAACGCATCCCGCAGCACAACCTTCTCGATCCGTTCCCCCTCCGTCTGCGGCGGAAGGCCGATCATATGAATTCTATGGTTCTGCAAAATGCTGCGGAACATATCGATGCGGGGCGGGCTGTCATGATTCCCGCTGATCATCATCAGCTCCGCCTCCGGCAGTGCTAAAGAAAGCGCCGTAAGAAAGCCGTCAAAAAGCTTCACCGCCTCCACAGAAGGAACCGCGCGGTCATAGATATCTCCGGCAATAACAATGGCGTCCGGATGATGCTCCTTTGCAAGCTCGATGATTTCATCCAGAATATATTTCTGGTCCTCGAGCAGATCATGCCCCAGGAGCTTTAAGCCGATGTGCAAATCGGATAAATGAAAAAATTTCATGGAAATGTACCTCTTTTCCTCCTATACGACTTTCGTCTGATTTCAGATATACAATTCATCAAAATTATACGCATTCTGTCTTATGGAAGTCAATAGAACAGGGATGTAACTTTTCAAATTCGGGAGCCAGTGTCATAAGAAAAGGAAAGGCATGCCGGGCTGGCAGCCTTCCCTTCTTATCACAGCTCCATAATAATTTTCTGCGGATACAAAGATAAAATAAGATGTGGATTTTCCGCAAGCAGCGGATAGGGCAGTAGAATATCCTGCTCCTCTCCCGGCTCAAAAGTGAGATCGGATAAATCCGGATTAAAGGAATAAAATAAATCCGGATTGATGCCGCCGCCCGACAGATAGCCGTACTCCATGGCAAAGGACGAGACGTCCAGCCGCTTCGCTTCGTCGCCGGTATTGCGGACGTGCACGGACAGGACAATTTCGCGCTCATCCAGATAAGCGGAATCCGCCATGTCGAACAGTTCCTGCAGCTCATCGGCTGAATAGACGGTGCTGCCCGTGACGGTGAGCTCAAAGCTGCGGTAAGCCGCGGTTTCATTCAAAGCGTGAGTACAGGCGGCTGAGGTGGGATATTTCACAATATTGACATATGCAATTCTGAATACAATGGCAAGTGAGACAGTCACCAAAAATGCCATCCAGATTTTTGATTCAGATTTCCTGATTCCGCTTTTCATCCTGCTCTCCATTCTTTATTCCTCTTCCGGCCATCCGGCAAAACCGTTAATGCCAGGATCCATTTGACTGCCATAAAGACAGTCTGAACCGGACTGTATCTCATGGACATCCCCTGTCAGCTTCCGGCAATCAGGTCGAAATTCTTCCGTTTTCCATCTTCAGAATCTCATCCGACAACAGTTCCAGCTCCTCCCGGTCGTGGCAGGCCAGAATGATCAGTGCGCCGTCCGCCTTCTTTTTCAGCAAAACATCCCGAATCTGCAGCACGCCGGATTCGTCCAGAGCGTTAAACGGCTCATCCAGGACGATGATCTGCGGCGCGCCCATGATCGCGTATGCAATTCCCAGGCGCTGCTTCATACCCAGAGAGTATTTTTTATAGGTTCGCTTATCCCGCGGGTCAAGGCCCACTGCTTCCAATGCTGCCGTAATTTCATCATCAGAGACTCTCTCCCCGATTCCCGCCAGCAGCTTCAGGTTCTGAAAACCCGTGTAGCCCGGTAAAAAAGCAGGATTTTCAATCAGTGCGCCCAGGCTTTGGGGAAAGCTGATGTCCCGGTGCAGGATTTTTCCGTCAATGTCAATCGTCCCCTCTGTGGGCCTGATCAGGCCGCAGACGGCGCGCATGAGCATGGTTTTTCCGCTCCCGTTTTTGCCCTGCAGGCCGTAGATTCTGCCGCCGGTAAAACGCAGGCTGATGTTTTCCAGGACGGTGACGCCCTTTATTTTTTTGCTCAGATTGTGGATTTCAATATACACAGCTTGTACTTCTCCCCCGCTTCCTCATAAATTGTCTGTTACAGCATACATCATTCCGAAAATCAGGCGCTTATTCCAAATATCATTACAGAATTGACGCATGACTTCATTCACATTTTATGCCGATGTATTATCCCCCAGAATATCGCAGCTCTCAAAGAATTTTCCGCCCGCCAGCACGGATATGACGGCCAGCGCGATGCAAATCAGATACGCTGATTTTAAGCCGAATCCATCATATTGAAAATACTCGCACCGCTCCAGCATGGACAGGTTGCCGATCAGAAACGGTGTGTACAGATACGCGGACGCAAGCAGCAGCACCGCGACCGCCAGGAAACCATAAACCACATCCGCGAGGAACATAAGAACCATCTGCAGCAAGGAAATGGCCGCCGAACAGACCACCGGCAGAAGAAACAGCAGCGGGTACGGAATGTCCTCCCTGTCGGAATACAGCAATAAAACAGAATCCCCACTCACACGTACCCGCAGCATCAGATCCGTTTTCATCCAGACGCAGAAGGCAACGATTACGAAATAAATTACCGCATAATAAATGACAACACTCGCCACACACCAGACGCACTTTGACAGCCACCACTTTGCACGGGATTTTGATTTCAGTAAGACATTGACACCGGATCTGCTTAAGTCCTCTCTGGGATATTTTCCGATCAGATAGGCCAGATACAGATTGACGGTGAACCAGAGAATGGGGATCTCAAACTCACTTTCCCCCTGTATATAAGGCTTCATCCCGCGAAACAGGTGAAAAATATAATCTGAAAGTACGACTGCTTCTCCCGCTGTGCCCGTCTTTAAATAAAAGTCCGCACAGGCAAAGAGTGTGATGCCGGCGATCACAGCGTACTTATAAAAATCCCGCCAGATACCGACCTGGAAATCATATTTACAGCACATCCTTCCTGCCTCCGCTCAGATAAAAGATCCCTGCCGTGAACAGGAACAGTATAACTGCCTCACATACGATAATCAAAAAATCCGCCTCCACGAAGATCTGACAGGGCCGCAGGAAAGCCATCGGACTGAAGCGGTCAAGACCGGCCGCATTCAGCACATAATCCGACATGACATACAGCAGAACCGGTACGCAGATCACGGTAACCCGGTTTTGCGCAATGAGTCCGATCAGCAGCGGCATAGTGGAAATCAATCCATAAAAAATGGTGTCGATCAGAATATACATAAGCGTGTATACCAGCGGATGCGCAACATACAGCCCCGTCCACATCTGCGTCTCACTCTGCGGTGTAAACGTGCTGGTGGTCAGCTCCGGCTTCAGCGCCGGGAAAAACATGGCGGATAAAACCAGACTGAACATCAGGATCGCGAAGGTCACAAACGCGCCGCTCAAAAAGACTGCGATGTATTTTGCCGCAAAATACTGCTTTTTGTCGCAGGCAGTCAGAATATTTTTCAGATATCCGCTTTTTCTGTCACTGAAATAAGAAACCGCGTAAGGAAAGGAAACCAGCAGTGGAAAAACAGTATATAAAATCGTGGACGGCAGATACGCATATTCCAGACCGATAAAGGAATTGTATAAAGAACGCGGGTAATAAAGGCCGGCCTTCTCGAGTCCATACAGCGCAATGCCCTCCTCCACCTCGCGCACTTCCCGCAGCTCAACGCCAAGGAGCCACAGGCAAAGCATGACGCCAATGACGATGGCGATGTATACGGCTTTGCTTTCGCGCATCCGCCGGATTTCAAATTTCAAGAGATTTCTCATAAAAAATTTTCCCAGATTCTATGTTGCCATGCGCGAAAGGGCGCATTGGCTCGTTTGCACTCATAAAAAAATTTTCTCTGATCAGGCCATCCTGTACTTTAAGTGAGTGGATTCCCGATGGTAATCTCCGGGTAGGAGTCGTCTCCCGTATCGACCGCAATCGGGAGCAGGGTAAATTCATCGTTCTTCAGCATATTGTCATCCACAAAAAAGCCGATTGTTACCTGGTTCTCGACTCCGGCACTCACTTTGGTATACCCACTCCTTTTGGCATTGTTGCTTTCAGCAGGACTGCTGTTATAAAAGCAGTCTCTCATATCATAGCCCGCTTCCAGCTTAAACCCGGCCAGGCCAACCTCCATATCCACATCGCTGTACAGTGAGATTCCCACCGCCACAAAGGAATACTCGCTTGTAATGGTTCCATCCTCGCTCACACCGAACGTATCCGGGATATACTGAAATGCCTCCTCATTCAGCCCCTCAATTTTGTCCTGCATGACCGCGACAGAATTGACCTGCACCTCCACATACTGGTATTCGCCGGTATCCGTGAAATTACCGAGAATGGTTACCTTGTCCCCGATACCATAGGTGCCGCTGTCCGCTGTCACTGTTGCGCCATCGCCTGTATCGCTTCCGCTTTCGCTGCCGGTTGCTTCCTCACCTGTTTCCCCGGCGTCATTACCGGCAGACGCATTACCCGCTTCCTCATTTTCCGAGCCGTCCTGCGCGGACGTCATATCCACAACCCGATATCCGTTTGCGGATCCGCACCCGTTCAATGTCAGCACGCCAAGTGCCGCTGCCAGCCCAACTGCGGCCAGCCGTTTCATTTTTTTCATCATAAAAATCCCCTTTCATACTTTGAAATTTACAAATTCCAGTATAAAAGGGGATTGTATCTGATTTGTATCAAAATTCTTAAAAACTCTTAAT
>JAJPXG010000069.1:0-32455 GCA_021205565.1 Lachnospiraceae bacterium
GGGCTATGAGGTGGGTACTTCCCTCTGCGATGACTCAAAGCTTGACTACTGCAAGGAGATGATGGCGAAGGCCGAGCAGTTAGGCAAGAAGCTTCTGCTTCCTGTTGATACTGTTGTGACCAGCGAGTTCCCGAACCCGATTGATGCCGAGATCGCGACCGAAGTTTATGACTCCACGCAGCTTCCGGCTGACAAGATGGGCATGGATATCGGACCGAAGACGCAGGCTATGTACGCGGAAGCGGTGAAGAGTGCGAAGACCGTTGTCTGGAACGGGCCGATGGGCGTATTTGAGAACCCGATTCTGGCAAAGGGTACTGTGGCGGTAGCGCAGGCGCTGGCTGATACAGACGCGACGACCGTGATCGGCGGCGGCGATTCTGCAGCGGCGATCAATCAGCTGGGCTTTGCTGACAAGGTAACGCACATCTCCACCGGCGGCGGAGCTTCCTTAGAGTTCCTGGAAGGCAAGGAGCTGCCTGGCGTTTATGCGGCTGATGACAAATAAGGATTGATATTTTAATAAAATGATACAAGGGACAAAAGGTCAGGAATCGAATGCTCGCATTCGTATTTATGACCTTGGGGACCGCAACGACATGAGAAAGGAGCCAATTTGACCGTTTTTCAGGTCAAATTGTGCGGATTTCGAATGGCGTCATGGATTGCGGGAGCGTTTTTGGCGAAGCAATCCATGGTATCATTATCCTTTTGTCACTTTAATCATAAAATAAATATCCGGGCAAAACGGCATCTGACAGGCCTTTTAACAGGCGCGGACGATGCCGTTTGTCAGGAATAAGATATCAGATAAACTTAAAAAAGAAAGAGGTAGAATCATATGGCAAGAAAGAAGATTATAGCCGGCAAATGGAAGATGAACATGACTCCTTCCCCGGCGGTGGAACTGATCGAGACTTTAAAACCGCTCGTCGTCAATGACGATGTGGATGTGGTATTCTGCGTACCGGCGATCGACATCATTCCGGCAGTGGAAGCAGTGAAGGGTACCAACATTCAGATCGGCGCTGAGAATATGTATTATGAGGAAAAGGGTGCATACACAGGTGAGATTGCTCCCACCATGCTGGTAGACGCCGGTGTGAAATACGTCATTATCGGCCACTCCGAGAGACGTGAATATTTCGCGGAGACCAATGAGACGGTTAATAAAAAGGTCCTGAAGGCTTTTGAGCACGGCCTGACCCCCATCATCTGCTGCGGCGAGACGCTGACGCAGAGAGAGCAGGGCATCACCATTGATTTTGTTCGTCAGCAGATCAAGATCGCGTTCCAGAACGTGACCGCCGGGCAGGCTGCGACAGCAGTCATCGCTTATGAGCCGATCTGGGCCATCGGCACCGGCAAGACTGCGACCAGCGACCAGGCCGAGGAGGTCTGCGCAGCCATCCGTGCCTGCATCGGAGAAATTTATGATGAGGCGACCGCACAGGCCATCCGTATCCAGTACGGCGGTTCTGTGAACGCCAAAACTGCGGCTGACCTCTTTGCAAAAGAGGACATCGACGGCGGTCTTGTGGGCGGCGCGAGCTTAAAGGCAGAGTTCGGACAGATTGTGAATTATCAGTAGAACATACGGCTGTGCCTGACGGAGCAGATATGTTCCCGCTTTGTATGTATTTTTAAAGAAATAGAAACACCCTGTCATGTGGTTTTATACGACTTAAAAAGACCGGTAAATTACATGACAGGGTGTTTTGCTTCTATAATCAGATTTTACATATTCTTCTGGATATCAATTATTTTTCCATCCATCTGGTAAATATTGCATCGTATTTTCAATCATATCGTCTGCCAGCTGCTTGACGTCAGCTTCGGAAGCCCGGCCTTTTACAAGCGGGTCATTCAGGAAGGCTTTATACACGGGCTCCCGGTTACAGGTCAGCGCGGCTTCCAGCGTATATTCATGATTTTCAATATGCGGCATGAGCAGCGCACGCAGGTCACTGGGAACGGCACCGGCAATCAGAGGCTTGATGGAGTCGCGGGAGAAGACAGCGTTGGTCTCCACGACTGCAGATGCGGGCAGGTTGGGAATCTGCAGGCCGGTGTTGGGAATATTCACGTTACTGACGACGCGGGTGAGGCCGCACAGTGCCTTGATTAAAAGGATTCCCTCCTCTCCGGATGGCTTTAACTCGATTTCCTCTTCACCGCTTGCGAGTCTGGCGCTTCTGTCCAGACGTTTTTTCAGATCCTCTTTTCTCCAGTCTACGGTCGTCAGGCCGAATTTCCAGCTTGTTACGGTTTCAGGATCCTTCAGATATTCGTCACCGGGCATGAATTCCGCCAGATGGCGGTCTCCGGCCGCGGCAATCAGTCCATAGCGTCTGAACAGATCAAACTTGACGCGGTGCGCGCAGGCAAAGGTTGAGTTGGCCCAGTTTTGGTCCGGCTCGTTGAAGCCTTCCTCAAAGTGTGCGTCTATATAATCCCGATATACGGGAAAGAGGTCGATCCCTTTGTAGGAAGCCTGGTCAAACCAGGTAAAGTGATTGATTCCCAGAACGTTGATGATAATATCCCTGCGGTCGATATCTTTTATGCCGAAGGTTTCCTCGCAGATTCCTTTCAGCACCTTCTGTGTGCCAAAGACTTCGTGACAGCAGCCAAAGGCCTTGATTTCAGGAAATACATGATACAGGGTTTTCACACATAAAGACATGGGGTTGGTGTAATTGATCACCCAGGCATCCGGCGCGTACTCTTTGATGGCATTGGCAAACTCCACGAACATCGGAAGCGTGCGCAGGGCGCGGATTGTGCCGCCGGGGCCTGCTGTGTCGCCGACGGACTGCCAGATACCGAGGCGTTCCGGCAAATGTACATCGGACTGCATCTCATCAAAGGTGCCGGGCAGAATGGAGATGACTACGAAGTCTGCTCCGGTCAGCGCTTCTTTGATGGTATCGCAGGTGGTATAGTGCCATTTTCCAACGGTATCGTCACGGTCAGTGAGATGATTACCGATGCTCTCATTATTGTGGGCAGCCTGCCGGTCAATATCGTAGAGACGGATGGTGCCGCTTAAAGAGGCGTCCATCGACAGGTCTGTCATGAACGTCCAGGCCCAGCCGCGGGAGCCGCCGCCAATGTAGGCAATCTGCAGGTCAGTTACTTTGTCATTCGCGTATTTCATAGATGTCCTCCTGAGAATTGTTCATTTATTCTATGTTTACTGCTGCGAAAAGTATAGCATACGTCTTTCCTGTTTGCACATATATTTTTTTCATAAAAACAGTCTCTTTTTTGAATTGCTTCTGTGATATCGACGTATATACCGCAAGGAAACCAGGGGAGGCTCATTTTTCTTGCATGATGGAGAAAATCCTGCTATACTGACGAGGAATGAGATATTTCCGGCATTCGATGATGGCACGAAAGATGTGATCAGATCAATACAAAAAGGAGACTGTCATGGCTAAGAGAGTACCGAAACGAAGCGAGATTCCCATGGAAAAGCGTTGGGCGACTGAGGATCTGTATCAGTCGGATGCAGAATGGGAGAAGGATTATGAGCAAATCAGCGCAGACCTGTCACAGATTGAGCAGTATAAAGGCCATCTGGGTGAGAGCGCGCAGACGCTGCTTGCGTACCTGGATCTGGAGGACGCACTCTCTCAGAGGATGGAGAAATTGGGGCAGTATGCGCACTTGAACAGCGATGTGGATACGACCAATACGGACTATCAGGCGATGGGGATGAAATCCAGGAGACTTTTTTCCAAGTTCGGGGAAGCGGTGTCGTTTGCTGATCCGGAAATCATGGATATTCCCGTGGAAACACTTGAAAAATTCCGGGAAAGTGATGAGCATTATCGTGTATATGACCGTTATTTCACGGTTCTGGAGCGAAACCGCCTACACACCCGCAGCAAGGAAGTGGAAGCGCTTTTGGCCGGGTCGAATGAAATGGCACAGGCACCGTCGAATATTTTCGGCATGTTCAATAATGCGGATGTCACTTTTAAAGATATTACGGATGAGAATGGCGAGGAAGCGCCGGTTACACACGGCAGATATATCGGCTATCTGGAGAGCACGGACCGATCGGTCAGGAAGGCTGCGTTTGAATCCATGTATTTAAGCTACAAGCAGTACATCAACACCATTTCCTCCGCGTACAGTGGGTGTATCAGTCAGGCAAGATTTTTTGCAAAGGCCAGGGGATATTCTTCCACAAGAAGTATGTATACAGACAGGAACGGCGTGCCGGAGGAGGTTTATGACAATCTGATTGAGGCAGTCCATGCCGCGCTTCCATCCATGTACCGTTATGTGGCGCTTCGCAAAAAGATGTTGGGTGTGGACGAGCTGCATATGTATGATGTCTATGTGCCGATTGTGCCGGAATGCAAGGTTACGATTCCGTATGAGGAAGCGCAGGCTACCATTATGGAAGCCTTAAAGCCTCTGGGGGAGACTTATCTTTCCGTGTTAAAGGAAGGGTTTGAAAACCGCTGGGTCGATGCCTGTGAGAATGAAGGAAAACGCAGCGGGGCATACAGCAGCGGTGGAATGGTACATCCGTATGTTCTGATGACTTATCAGGGCACCATGGATAATATGTTTACGCTGGCGCATGAAATGGGGCATTCTCTGCATTCCTATTTCAGTGCAAAGGCGCAGCCTCATCAGACGGCGGATTATGTGATTTTCGTGGCGGAGGTTGCGTCCACCTGCAATGAGATGCTGCTGACGAGATACCTGCTGAATACGACGACGGATCCTGTGATGCGCTCCTATGTGATCAATCATTTTCTGGACAGTATCAAGGGAACCCTGTATCGCCAGACCATGTTTGCGGAGTTTGAGATGAAGGCGCATAAGATGGCGGAGGAGGGGCAGGCGCTGACATCCAAAAGCTTAAGCGATCTTTATTATGGCCTGAATCAGCTTTACTTTGGGCCGGATATGGTTTCGGATGATCTGATCCGCTATGAGTGGGCGAGAATCCCGCACTTTTATTCGCCGTTTTATGTGTATCAGTACGCGACCGGCATTTCCGCGGCGGTGGCTTTGTCCGACCGGATTTTAAAGGAAGGAGAGCCGGCTGTAGAAGATTATTTTCGGTTTTTGTCCGCAGGCGGCAGTAAAGACCCGATCGATATCTTAAAGCTTGCCGGAGTGGATATGAGTACACCCGGGCCGGTGCAGGCAACGGTGCGTCTTTTTGATGAGATGCTTACGGAGCTGGAGGCGTCTTTATAGGCCGATGCCAATCGGAATATGGAAGGGGCAGCAGAGGCTGTCCCTTTTATAGTACCGGCATATTTGGTGAACATAGAGGGCAAAACATACAGGAAAGTCTTGATTTTTCAAAAGGCCTTTAGTATATTAGAAGTTAGGTATTTTTTACATATTGTTCCGGCTTTGATGACAGGAGAGGTAAAATGGCTGAGTTGGTAAAGATAGCTGTGGACGCCATGGGCGGCGATGAGGCCCCGGGCGTGATTGTACAGGCTGTAGTGGAGGCACTGAATGCCTCTGATAAAATTAAGGTTTTCCTGGTAGGAAAAGAGGACGTTGTCAGAAATGAACTGTCCAAGTACACTTACCCTCAGGAGAGGCTTGAGGTGGTGAATGCCACGGAAGTCATTGAGATGGCGGAGCCGCCGGCCACAGCCATCCGCAAAAAGAAGGATTCTTCAATTGTGGTGGCCATGAAAATGGTGAAAAGCGGTCAGTGTGACGCCTATGTATCCGCAGGCAGCACCGGCGCAAATCTGGTAGGCGGCCAGGCACTGGTAGGCAGACTGCCTGGCGTTCGTCGCTCTCCCCTGGCACCTTTAATCCCGACCGCGAAGGGAGTTTCTCTTCTGATTGACTGCGGCGCCAATGTCGATGCGAAGGCGGTGGATCTTGTGCAGTTTGCAAAGATGGGTTCCATCTATATGGAAAACATCATGGGCATCAAAAAACCGACGGTAGGCATTGTCAATATTGGTTCTGAGGAGGAAAAAGGCAACGCATTGGTTAAGGAAACGTTTCCGCTTCTGCGTGATTGCCAGGATATCAATTTTGTCGGCAGCGTGGAAGCCAGGGACATTCCCGCAGGCGGTGTGGATGTGATTGTCTGCGAGGCTTTTGTGGGCAATGTCATCCTGAAAATGTACGAAGGAGTGGGAGGAACACTGATTAAGGAAGTGAAGGCCGGTATGGTTTCCACAACCCGCAGCAAAATCGGCGCTCTTTTAGTGAAACCGGCCCTGAAGCAGACATTGAAAAAATTTGACCTTGATCAGTACGGCGGCGCTCCCATGCTGGGATTAAACGGTCTGGTGGTCAAAACCCATGGTTCTGCCAGCGTCACGGAAGTGAAAAACTCTGTTTTACAGTGCATTGATTTTACTGAGCAGCACATCAGTGAGAAGATTCAGACGGCGTTGAATAAAGAAATGTAAAAATGTATGCGCGGACGAGGCTGCTTTTAACGTCTGCCATATGCAGGAGAAAATATACACGAATAAAAAAGGAGAATGAGACAATGGAATTTGAGAAAGTAAGACAGATTATTATGGACGAGCTGCATTTAAAGGAGGAGGAGATTACGCTGGATACCAATTTAAGCGAGGATCTGGGCGTGGACTCTCTTGATCTTTATCAGGTTATTCTGAATATCCAGGATGCATTTGATGTGGAATTCCCGGATGAAATCTTTGAGGGCGACTCCATGAAGACGGTGCGCGACTGTGTCGAAGCGCTGAAAACGGAGCTTGCAAAAAAGGCATAAAGGCAGGAGCCCTTTTTCAAGGGCTCTTTTCACGGAGGGGTATGTATGCAGTACGGCGCGACGCGGGAAGGCCAGGCAGAGCTTGAAGGAAAAATCGGATATTCGTTTTTAAACAGAGCCCTTTTGAAGCAGGCTCTGACCCACAGCTCCTACGCCAACGAAATAAAAATTACAAAATGTGAAAATTATGAACGCCTGGAATTCCTGGGGGACGCGGTTTTAGAGCTGGTCTCCAGCGATTTTTTGTTTTCAGAATATCCGGACATGACAGAGGGCAGGCTGAGTAAGCTGAGGGCTTCCCTGGTCTGCGAGACAGCGCTTGCATATACGGCTCATCAGCTGGGGCTGGAGCGTTATTATTTACTGGGCAGAGGCGAAGAAACCACAGGGGGAAGAGCGCGCTCATCCATTGCCTGTGACGTGGTGGAGGCTTTGATCGGCGCAATTTACCTGGACAGTGGTATTGATGAAGCCAGGAAATTTATTTTTGCCTTTATTTTAAATAATATTGAATCAAAGCAGTTATTTTATGACGCGAAATCGATCCTGCAGGAATATGTTCAGGGTGGAGTCAAAGGACAGTTAAATTACCGTGTTGTTTATGAAAAGGGTCCCGAGCATGACAAGGAGTTTTATGTGGAGCTAACTTTGGATGAGCGCATTGTCGGTCATGGGACGGGCCATAATAAAAAAGCTGCGGAGCAGCAGGCCGCATATAAGGCATTATTGATGTTACAGAACGAGGACGGACTTTCATGTACCTGAAAAGTATCGAAATACAGGGATTTAAATCCTTTGCCAATAAGATTAATTTCAGATTTCACAACGGCATTACAGCGATCGTGGGACCAAACGGCAGCGGCAAAAGCAACGTAGCCGACGCCGTCCGCTGGGTACTGGGGGAGCAGCGGATCAAGCAGCTGCGTGGCGCCAGTATGCAGGATGTGATTTTCTCAGGTACGGAGATGAGAAAGCCCTTAAGCTATGCTTATGTGGCGATTACCCTGGATAACTCGGATCATCAGCTGGCGATCGACTATGAGGAAGTGACGGTTGCCCGCAGACTTTACCGTTCCGGAGAGAGTGAGTATCTTTTAAACGGAGCGTCCTGCCGTCTGCGCGATATCAACGAGCTTTTCTATGATACGGGTATCGGCAAGGAAGGGTATTCCATCATCGGACAGGGTCAGATTGATAAGATCTTAAGCGGTAAGCCGGAGGAACGCAGGGAGCTTTTTGATGAAGCCGCCGGCATTGTAAAGTTCAAGCACAGAAAGGCCGCTGCGGCCAAAAAGCTTGACGACGAACAGGCTAATCTGGTGCGTGTCAATGACATTTTAAGCGAGCTGGAGCGACAGATTGGTCCGCTGGAGCGACAGAGCGAAAAAGCCCGCACTTATTTAAAGAAAAAGGAAGAACTGAAGGCTCTGGATATCAACTGCTTTCTGCTGGAACACGAGCGCCTGCAGGGGGAACTTACCCGTGTTGAGGAGAATTACAGGATCGTTTCTGAGGATTATCAGAATGTGACGCAGCAGTTCGAGGATATCCGCAGAGAATATGACGCTGCGACTGCCGGAATTGCAGACTGCGAGGAGCGGATGGAGAAGAGCCGCACTGAAGCAAACGACGCCGGACTTCTGCGCGGTCGTCTGGAGGGTCAGATTAACGTTTACCGGGAACAGATCAAGTCCGCGGAAAACAATGAGGAGCATTTTAAAGAGCGCAGCCGTGCCCTGACACAGGATATCCTAAGCCGTCAGAAAGAACTGGACAGCCTGAAAGAAAAGCGAAAAGAGCTGGATCTGCAGCTTCAGGAGATTACCGGCAAACGTGACGAGGCACGCGGCCGTCTGGATCAGGTCTTAGACGAGATTGACAGTGTTAATCAGAAAATAGAGGCCGCCAAGGCGGGCATTCTGGACGGCCTTAACGAGAAAGCTTCCGTCAGAACCAGACTGAGCCGTATTGACACCATTTTAGAGCAATATAACATCCGCAGAGCGGAGATCAGTGCCAGACTTTTAGAGGCGAAGTCCGATGATGAAAAGCGGACAGATGATATTCAGGCACTGGAAAAGGAAGTTGCTTCTGTCGATCTGGAAATTAAGGATATTGAAAGGCAGATCGGGGAAAAGGAAGCACAGGTCGCCCGTATGCGGGCTGCTCTGACAAAGTCTGACGCGGAGTATCAGAGGCTGCAGGGGGAATATCATGCAGAGCATTCCCGGCTGGAAGCGCTGACGAATTTAACGGAGCGTTATGAAGGCTACGGCGGCAGCGTCCGTAAGGTCATGGAGCAAAAGAGCCGTTACAGTGGTATTATCGGTGTTGTTGCAGATATTTTAAAGGTTGAAAAGCAGTATGAGATCGCCATTGAGACAGCGCTTGGCGGCAGCATTCAGAATATCGTCACGGACAATGAGGAGACTGCTAAAAAGCTGATCGCTTATTTAAAGGAAACAAAAGGGGGCAGAGCGACCTTCCTTCCGCTGACGAGTGTGAGAAACGTGCAGGAATTCCGCCAGCAGGAATGTCTGCGTGAAAAGGGCGTGATCGGCCTGGCCGATACGCTGGTCCATTGCGAGGAGCGCTACAGTAACGTTGCGAAATCGCTTCTGGGCCGGATCCTGGTGGTGGATCATATTGATCATGCGATTGCGATTGCACGCAAATATCGTTACAGCGTTCGCATGGTGACGCTGGAGGGAGAGCTGATCGTGCCGGGCGGAGCAATCAGCGGCGGTACATTCAAAAACAGCTCCAATCTTTTAAGCCGCCACCGTGAGATGGAGGAGCTGGAGAAAAAAACAGTATCCCTTAAGGAAGCGATTGACGGGATTTTAAAACAGATCGACGACCAGAAAGCGGAGAGAAATTCCTATCGGGTGGCTGTGGAAATGCTGAAGGGTTCTCAGCAGACCAAATATCTGTATCTTAATACGGCCAGACTTAATCTGGAATCACTTGAGGAACGCAGGCAGGAGGCTGAAGAAGGGCAGGGCGCTCTGCAAAAGGAAGCACAGGAGCTGAAAGAGCAGATCGGTGAAGCCACGGCGGAGAGAGAAAAGGTCGAAAAAGAACTGGCCGCGCTGGATTTGAAGGAGCATGAGGCGGATGAAACGGTAGCGGTTCTGCAAACGAAGCTGGAGGCGCTTCGCGCAAGGGAGACAGAGGAAACCTTTCAGGTGTCCCAATGGGATATGGAGGTTCAGGCGAGTACGCAGACGCGGAGCTTCCATGAGCAGAATGCGAACCGTGTACTGGGGGAAATGTCCCGCTACCAGACAGAGCTTGACGAGATCAGGCAGAGCATGGCTCAAAACCGGAACGATGTAGAATTCAAAGAGACCTCCATAGAGGAATTACAAAAAACGATCGATCAGTCGTATCAGGTGGAAAAAGACGCGCAGGAAGCATTTGAGGCCGCTGTAAAAGAAAAGGAAGCCTTTAGCGGAAAGCAGAGTAATTTTTTTGCACAAAGGGAAGATCTGTCAGAGCGGATGAGCCGTCTTGACAAGGAAATATTCCGCTTAAACGCTCAGAAGGAAAAGCTGGAAGAAAATGTGGAGTCTCAGATCAGCTATATGTGGTCTGAATATGAGATGACGCTCACTGAGGCAGCGAACGCACGTACTAATGATCCGGGGGATCTTTCCTCCATGAAATCTGCCATCGCACAGCTGAAGGCGGAGATCAGAAAGCTCGGAGACGTCAATGTGAACGCCATCGAGGAATACAAGAGTCTGATGGAGCGATACACGTTCCTGAAAACGCAGCATGACGACCTGGTGGAGGCACAGAAGACGCTGCTTGGCATCATCGATGAACTGGACGCGGCCATGCGGAAGCAGTTCTCGGAGAAATTCGGAGATATTTCCCGGGAATTTGATAAGGTGTTCAAGGAGCTGTTCGGCGGCGGTAAGGGAACTCTGGAGCTGATGGAAGAGGAGGATATTCTGGAGGCCGGGATTAAAATTATTGCGCAGCCGCCCGGCAAAAAGCTGCAGAATATGATGCAGCTGTCCGGCGGAGAGAAGGCGCTGACGGCCATCGCTTTATTGTTTGCCATTCAGAATCTGAAGCCATCGCCCTTCTGCCTGTTGGATGAGATCGAGGCGGCACTTGACGAGTCCAATGTGGACCGCTTTGCGAAATATCTGCATAAGCTGACAGAGCACACACAGTTTATTGTGATTACGCACAGACGAGGCACCATGTCTGAGGCGGATCGTCTCTATGGGATTACCATGCAGGAGAAGGGTGTGTCGACGATGGTGAGTGTGAATCTGATAGAGGAGGAACTGACGTAAAAGCGCTGTTAACAGGCGATTGCGAGCACTCGCAGCAATCGGCTTTTGCGTAGAGAAGGGAGGTTAACATATATGCCGGAAGAAAAAAAGGGATTTTTTAACAGATTGAAACAGGGCCTGGCCAAAACCAGGGACAATGTGATTTACGGCCTGGATCAGATCTTCACGGGATATTCGGAAATAGATGAGGATTTCTATGAAGAGCTGGAGGAGCAGCTGATCATGGGCGATATCGGCGTCAACGCTACCTCGGCCATTATGGAACGCCTGCGCGGGGATGTAGTGAAAAAGCGCTTAAAAGAGCCGAAGGAGTGTAAAGAGTATCTGATCGAATCCATCCGGGAGCAGATGGAGGTTAAGGATACCGCTTACGATTTTGAACAGCAGCAGTCCGTGATCTTTGTGATCGGCGTCAACGGCGTGGGAAAGACGACCTCTGTGGGCAAGCTTGCTTATAACTTAAGGCAGTCCGGCAAAAAGGTTCTGATTGCGGCAGCGGATACCTACCGTGCGGCAGCCGGTGACCAGTTGAAGGAGTGGGCCAACCGTGCCGGTGTAGACATGATCGGCGGCAAAGAGGGTGCAGATCCGGCGAGCGTGGTGTTTGACGCTGTAGTGGCGGCAAAAGCGAGAGGAATCGATGTGTTGCTGGTAGACACTGCCGGTCGTCTGCACAACCGCAAGAATCTGATGGAAGAATTAAAGAAGATGAACCGTATGATCGATAAGGGCTTTCCGGACGCACATCGGGAGAATCTGATTGTTTTAGACGGCACCACCGGACAGAACGCCATGGCGCAGGCGAAGGAGTTTGGCAGCGTTACTGATTTGACGGGCATTATCCTGACCAAGCTGGACGGTACGGCTAAGGGCGGCATCGCGGTTGCGATTCAGTCTGAGTTAAACGTGCCGGTGAAATATATCGGCGTAGGAGAAGGCATTGAGGACTTACAGAAGTTTGACGCCCACGCGTTTGTGAACGCATTATTTGACGTACCGGAGGATTGAATATGATGGAAGAAATGCTGACACTGGAGAAATTTGAGGAGGCGAGTGAGGTCTTAAACGGAGTGATCCGGGAGACCAAGCTGGTATACAGTGAGTTTTTAAGCGCGCAGTCCGGCAATAAGGTGTACATCAAACCGGAGAATATGCAGCTGACCGGCGCGTATAAAGTGCGCGGCGCGTATTATACTATGAGTACACTGACGAAGGAGGAGCGCGACCGGGGCGTGATTACCGCTTCAGCCGGCAACCATGCGCAGGGTGTCGCTTACGCGGCACAGTGCTACGGCTGTAAGGCGACGATTGTAATGCCAACCACCACTCCTTTAATGAAGGTAAACCGCACCAAGTCCTACGGTGCGGAAGTCGTGCTGTATGGGGATGTATATGACGAAGCCTGCGCACACGCCTATGAGCTGGCGGATGAGTACGGCTACACCTTTATTCATCCGTTCGATGATCTGCGGGTGGCGACCGGACAGGGAACCATTGCCATGGAGATTTTCAAGGAGCTGCCGCTGGTGGATTATATCCTGGTGCCGATCGGCGGCGGCGGACTGGCGACAGGCGTTTCGACTCTGGCGAAGCTCTTAAACCCGAAGATTCAGGTAATCGGTGTGGAACCGGCCAAGGCCAACTGCATGCAGGTTTCACTGGAAAAAGGAGAGGTAACCTCGCTTCCAACCGTCAACACCATTGCGGACGGCACCGCGGTCAAAACTCCCGGCAGGAATATTTTCCCCTATATTCAGAAAAATCTGGACGGCGTTATCACCGTGGAGGACGACGAGCTGATCGTGGCCTTCCTGGATATGGTGGAGAACCACAAAATGGTTGTGGAAAACTCCGGCCTTCTGACTGTTGCCGCCTTAAAGCATCTGGATGTGCAGAATAAAAAAGTCGTGTCAATTTTAAGCGGCGGCAATATGGACATCATCACCATGTCCAGCGTTGTCCAGCAGGGACTGATTTTCCGTGACAGGATTTTTACCGTGTCCATTTATCTGCCGGATAAGCCGGGCGAGCTGCACAAGGTCTCCGGGATTCTTGCCAGAGAAAGCGGCAACGTCATCAAACTGGAGTACAACCAGTTCGTCACCACAAACCGCAATTCCGCGGTGGAGCTGACCATCACGCTGGAGGCCTTCGGCACGGAGCATAAGCACCAGATTCTGGGGGCACTCACTAAAGAGGGCTACAATCCCAGGCTGGTGATGGCACGGTTATAGAAAGAGCAGTATGAAAACAATCGAAACATTCAGGGCGTATGTGATGATAACATTGGCATCTGCGGTTTATGCTGTCGGCATCGCCCTTTTTCTTGACCCCAATAATCTGGCGCCGGGCGGCGTCTCGGGACTTGCCATTATTATAAGCAGACTTCTGCCGCTTGAGGTCGGCACCCTGATGTTTTTGCTGAACGTGCCGATTTTTATTTTCGGATTATGGAAGCTGGGCGGACGTCTGATTATCCGCAGTATTTACTGCCAGGCAGTCAGTTCCGTAATGATCAATTATCTGAGTGCACATTTTGATGTGATTACAGAGGATAAGCTTTTAGCCGCACTTTCCGGCGCGGCCTTAATGGGATTTGGCATCGGCGTTGTAATGAAGCAGGATGCGACGACCGGCGGCATGGATATCGTGGTGAAAATCATCAGAAAGAAGCTGCCTTATTTGAAGACCAACAGTCTGTTCCTGATCACCGATATCTGCGTGGTGGCGTTGTCTGCGGTCGTATTTCGGGATATTGAGGTGGCACTGTATGCCGCGGTGGCGGTGGTGATGGATTCCATCGTGCTGGATATCGTACTCTACGGGCGGGATGAGGCCAAACTTCTCTATATCATCAGCGACTACAGTGAGCGGATTGCTGCTCGCATTTTAAAGGATGTTGATCTCGGACTGACTTTTGTTGAGGGCAAGGGCGGTTACAGCGGCGCAGATAAAAAGGTGATTCTGGTTGTCATGCATAAACCGCTGCTCCCGAAGGTAGAGGAAATCGTCAGGCAGGAGGACCCTGCGGCATTTATGATTGTTACCAATGCCAGTGAAATTTACGGAGAAGGCTATAAAGATATTTTCAGCGAGAAACTGTAAGAAAAGAATGTAAAGAAAAAACACTTGACACCCTTGCGGATATCTGGTATCATCTCAGAGGTGTCAAGCTTTTTTGCTTTACATCTGTTTGAGGTAGTGTTTATGGCATCTGTGGAGAAGGTGGTAGAGCAGAGCCTGCTGTATGATTATTACGGAGAGCTTCTGACTGAGCATCAGCGCAGGATTTACGAGGCAGCGGTGTTTGAGAATCTGTCTCTTGGCGAGATCGCTGAGGAATCGGGGATCAGCCGTCAGGGCGTGCACGATCTGCTCAGGCGCTGTGACGCAAAGCTTACGCAGTACGAAGAGAGGCTGCACCTGCTTGAAAAGCATGAAAAAAACAGGACGCTGTGTGAATCAATTGAGAAGGCGGCGGCGGAGCTGAAATCCATGTATCATATGCAGGAAACGGACCGGCAGGTAAAACCTGTAAATGGTGATGAAACAACAGACTGTTCGCTGTCCTGTGAAGAAAATGCAGGGGATGAGAAACAGACACTGGATTTCCTGCTTGCGCAGATCCGCCAGCTTCTGGAGGAGATATAATTTATGGCTTTTGAAAGCTTAACCGAGAAACTGCAGAATGTATTCAAAAACCTTCGCTCCAAAGGCAAGCTGACCGAGGATGATGTCAAAGCTGCGCTTAAGGAAGTCAAAATGGCGCTTTTGGAGGCCGATGTCAACTTCAAAGTCGTCAGACAGTTTGTGAAAAGCGTCGAGGAACGCGCCATCGGCCAGGATGTGATGAACGGCTTAAATCCGGCCCAGATGGTGATCAAGATCGTCAATGAAGAGATGATTTCCCTGATGGGCAGCGAGACCACAGAGATCAAATTCGCGCCGGGACAGCAGACTACCGTAATCATGATGGCAGGTTTACAGGGCGCCGGTAAGACGACCACGGCGGCAAAGCTTGCGGGTAAGCTCCGTCAGAAGGGCAAAAAGCCTCTCCTGGTAGCCTGCGACATATACCGACCTGCTGCCATTGAACAGCTGCAGATCAACGGTGAGAAGATGGGGGTGGATGTCTTTTCCATGGGCACCGGTCACAAGCCGGTGGATATCGCGAAGGCGTCTTTAGAGCATGCCGCGAAGAACGGACATAACCTTGTCATTCTGGATACCGCAGGTCGACTGCACATTGACGAGGCCATGATGGCGGAGCTGCAGGAGATTAAAGAGCACGTGACCGTGCATCAGACCATTCTGGTCGTGGACGCCATGACTGGTCAGGATGCGGTCAATGTGGCCACTGAGTTTAATGAAAAGGTC
The DNA here is from genome assembly GCA_021205565.1 of Lachnospiraceae bacterium. Taxonomy (GTDB): domain Bacteria; phylum Bacillota; class Clostridia; order Lachnospirales; family Lachnospiraceae; genus RGIG6307. The sequence goes on from JAJPXG010000069.1 coordinate 15,445, forward strand.
GGTGTGGACGGTATCATTCTTTCTAAAATGGACGGTGATACCAGAGGCGGCGCAGCTCTTTCCGTGAAGGCTGTCACCGGCAAACCGATTCTTTACTGCGGCATGGGGGAAAAGCTTTCTGATTTAGAGCAGTTTTATCCGGATCGCATGGCCAGCAGAATCCTGGGTATGGGCGATGTCCTTTCCCTGATCGAGAAAGCCTCCGAGGCCATTGATATGGACGAAGAGCAGGGCCGGGACATGGCGGACCGTATGCAGAAGGGCAAGTTTGACTTCAACGACTACTTGGAGAGCATGAAGCAGATGCGCAACATGGGCGGACTGTCTTCTGTTCTGGGGATGCTTCCTGGCCTTGGAATGAAAGCCGGCGATCTGGAGAGCATGATCGACGAAAAGCAGATGGCACGCACGGAGGCCATTATTTTATCCATGACACCAAAGGAACGCCGCAATCCAAAGCTGCTCAATCTCAGCAGGAAGCGCAGGATTGCAGCCGGCGCGGGTGTGGATCTGGCAGTCGTCAATCGTTTTATCAAGCAGTTTGAGCAGTCTCAGAAGATGATGAAGCAGATGGGCGGCGGCAAACGCGGTATGAATAACCTGATGGGTGCTCTTGGCGGCGGCAGACGGCGAGGCAGATATTTCTGAGAACGTACTCTGAGACTGACGGTTGGGAACGTCCGCGTGTGTATCCGGCGTAAGTCTGCACGGCATGCGGGTTTTGCCGCAGAAACAAAGCATAGATGATAAATGGGATAATAACTGCGTACTTTGCAGTGATTATATATGATTTCAACATAATGGAGGAAGAATTAAAAATGGCAGTAAAAATCAGATTAACCAGACTCGGAGCAAAGAAGAAGCCCCTTTACAGAATCATTGTAGCGGATTCCCGTTCTCCGAGAGACGGCAGATTCATCGAGGAGATCGGTACCTATGATCCCAACAAGAATCCCAGCGAAATCAAGATCGATGAGGCACTTGCCAAAAAGTGGCTGGACAACGGCGCTCAGCCGACGGATGTAGTTTCCAGGCTCTTCAAGACAGCCGGTATTGAGAAATAAGCTGCACACATCCGGAGGTAGATTATGAAAGAATTGGTAGAAGTTATTGCAAAAGCACTCGTTGATAATCCGGATGAGGTTGTGGTAACAGAGGAAAGAGACGGCAATCATGTGACGGTGGAGCTTCATGTAGCTCCCTCCGATATGGGTAAAGTGATTGGCAAACAGGGCAGGATCGCCAAGGCAATCCGCTCAGTGGTCAACGCGGCTTCCAACAAGGAGCATCTTATCGTCAATGTGGAGATTCAGTAGAACCGACGGCAATGTGATAAAAGGCACCTTTCTTTAGAAGGGCGCCTTTTCGTGCATGTATGATATCCGGCAGATGTTTCTGTCGCTCTGCAAAAGGGCTTCGGCAGGTGGAAAATTCGGAGGATTGTTTGGAAGATTTATTACAGGTGGGGGTTGTCTCAAATACACATGGTGTGCGGGGAGAAGTCAAGGTTTTCCCTACAACCGACGATGTGAAAAGGTTTAAAAAATTAAAAACAGTGCTTATGGAGGCAGGTCCTCAAACCCGGGAGATGAAAATCGAGAGCGTCCGTTTTTTCAAGCAGTTTGTGATTCTCAAATTTCAGGGAATTGATGATATGGACGCGGCACTTACGCTGAAAGGCAAAAGCCTCCTGGTAACAAGGCAGGATGCGGTTCGCTTAAGAGCGGATGAGTATTTTATCGCTGATCTGATTGATCTTGAGGTTTATGATGACACAGATCGTCTGCTTGGCACTGTGACAGATGTCCTGCAGACCGGGGCGAATGATGTGTATGCTGTCCGGATGCCGGATGGAAAGGAACTGCTTCTGCCGGCTATTAAAGAGTGCATTCTGCAGATAGATATGGAAAATGGCAGAATGTCCGTACATGTGATGGATGGCCTGCTGGATTTGTGATGGAAAATAAGTGATGAAATTTTGCGTATTGACTCTTTTCCCGCAGCTGGTTGAGGCAGGACTTCATGAAAGTATCTTCGCCAGAGCGCGTAAGAAGGGGCTGATAGAGCTGGAAACCGTGGATATCAGGGATTATACCTCGGATCCGCACAGACGTGTTGATGATTACACATACGGCGGCGGTGCGGGTATGCTTATACAGGCACAGCCTGTCTATGATGCCTGGAGGGCAGTGGTAAGCCGTTTTGACAAAAAACCACGGACCATTTATGTAACTCCGCAGGGCAGAGTTTTTAACCAGAAGCTGGCACAGGAGCTGGCTGCGGAGGAGAATCTGGTGTTCCTCTGTGGTCACTACGAGGGAATCGATGAGAGAGTGCTCGATGAGATTGTCACGGACAGAATCTCGATCGGAGATTATGTACTGACAGGCGGAGAGCTGCCGGCCATGGTGATGATGGACGCCATTGCCCGCCTGAAACCTGGTGTGCTGCACAATGAGGAATCGGCCGAGACCGAGTCGTTTGACAATGATCTGCTCGAATATCCGCAATATACCCGCCCGGAATGCTGGCATGGCAAAGAAGTACCTGCGGTGCTCCTTACCGGCGATCACAAAAAGATTACTGCATGGCGATTGGAGCAGTCAAAGGAACGTACCAGGCACTTAAGGCCGGACCTGTATGCACGCTATGAAGACAGACAGACCGTGATTGCCTGGCTTTCCCGCCAAAAAAGGCAGCATATCCACATGATGGAGCTTTTGAGACGCGGGCTGGGAGAAGTCCTGTGCTTCAATCCTTTGGATGGTGCGCTCCTGCTGGAAAAGGGCGGAGCCGTCATGCTGACATGTACTTCAGTGGAAGCAGGAGAGAGACTTCTGGATCGGTGCCCCATTGATCTGTCCGGCAGACTGTTCTGTGTCTGCTCAAGCGAGATCATTCCGGTATTATATGAACGATATCATTTAAGTGAGGCGCGGGGCTGTTATCAGGCTTATTATACCCGCGGAGTGCCGCTGCCAGTGCCAAAGGATATGGATATCCGCAGGCTGGATTTAAGCTTCGCGGAGGAAATATTCGCGGAGTGCCATGAGCTGGTGACATGGGAGGAACTGAAGGGACGGCTTACTGCCCGGACCATGTACGGCGCTTTTATGCAGTCTGATGAGGGAGAAACAGTATTGGCGGGTTATATCGGGACACACTCCGAGGGAGCACTTGGCATGCTGCAGGTTCGAACTCAGTACAGGGGACGGGGAATTGGCGCTGCTCTGGAATCGTTTATGATTAACCTGGCTCTGACCCGTGGAGAAATTCCATTTGGGCATATTTTTGAGGGAAATGAGGCGTCCCTTCGGCTGCAGAGAAAGCTCAAGATGAATGTCACGGATGTGATTTTGTGGTGGGTGTCATAAGAATGCGTGCATGATAGGAAATGTTTGGCTGCCGTTCACGGACAGGCGAAAATTCCGGATGCACAGAAACGAAGGAAAAGAGGCTTTCAAATGAGCACACAATATGATAAAAGAAATATTTCCATGGTCATGGACATGTATGAGATGACCATGTCCAACGGGTATTTTCATGAAGGTTTGCAGGACAGAATGGCGGCCTTTGATGTTTTTTACCGCAATAACCCGGATCAGGCCGGCTTTGCCATTTTCGCAGGCTTAGAGCAGGTGGTGGAGTATGTCCAGAACCTTCATTTTGATGAGGAGGATATTGAATACCTTCGCTCCCTGCATATGTACAGCGATGAATTCCTGCAGTATCTGAGAAATTTTAAATTCCGGGGCGATATTTACGCCATGCCGGAAGGCACGATCATGTACCCGAATGAGCCCATCATGACCGTGGTAGCCCCCCTGATTGACGCGCAGTTGATCGAGACGGCCATCCTGTTGGAAATCAATCACCAGTCTCTGATTGCCACGAAAACGAACCGGATTGTGCGTTCGGCGGCCGGAAAGCCGGTATCGGACTTCGGCGCCAGACGCGCGCATAATGTGGATGCGGCCGTGTACGGTGCCAGAGCAGCTTATATCGGTGGGGCTGCAGGTACGGCAACTGTGCTGGCGGGAGAAATGTTCTGCATTCCCATTACCGGGACCATGGCGCACAGCTGGGTGATGGCCTTTGACAGTGAGTACGAGGCGTTTAAGGCCTTTGCTGTCAATTATCCGGACGCTTCTTCCCTTCTGGTAGATACCTATGATGTCTTAAAAAGCGGCGTGCCCAACGCCATCCGTGTGGCCAAAGAGGTACTGGAACCCATGGGGAAGCGCTTAAAGAGCATCCGTCTGGATTCCGGCGACCTGGCATATCTGTCCAAGGAAGCGAGGAAGATGCTGGATGAGGCAGGCCTTCAGGATTGCCTGATTGTGGCTTCCAATTCTCTGGATGAGTATACGATCCGATCGCTGCGTGTACAGGGCGCGGTGATTGACAGCTACGGCGTGGGAGAGAAGCTGATTACATCTTCCACGCAGCCTGTTTTCGGTGCAGTATATAAGCTGGCTGCGATCAGTGAGAACGGAAAGTTCGTCCCCAAAATCAAGATTTCCGAGACCGCGGAGAAGATTACAAATCCTGGTATTAAGGAAATTTACAGAGTTTATGATGAGAACGGTAAGGCTGTGGCAGATTATCTGGCTGTGAAGGGCGAAGAGATTGACGCATCTAAGCCTGTCCGTTATGTAGATCCCGTCCAGTACTGGAAAAACAGAAGCTTTGAAAACTGTACCTTTAAGCCACTGCAGAAGCAGATTTTTAAAAACGGGGAGCTGATATATGAGCTGCCGTCATTAAATGATATCAAAAAATATGTCCGTTTTCAGCTGGATCATGAGATCTGGCAGGAGGAGCAGCGTTTTGAAAACGCGCACATTCATTATCTGGATATGAGTCCCGCTATGTTTGAGCTGAAGATGGGCCTGCTGCATGAGGGCAATAAATGAGGATGACCGGTAGAAGCCGCAGATGAATGAGGGCTTTTTATCAGAAATAAAGAAAGCGAGGTAAGCTTATGGGCAGATCAGGAATGAACGCAGGCGGAGGTGGAGCAGGACGTTCCGCGGGAGGAAGTAATGGAAATGGCCGTTCAGGCGGAGCGGGACGTTCCGCAGGCGGCGGCGCTGCAGGAGGACGCCCTGCCGGAGCAGGAAGAGCAGCAGGAGCGCGTCCGGCAGCTGGAAGACCGGCAGGTGGAGCGGGAGCACGTCCTGCAGCGGGAAGACCAGCAGGGGGAGCGGGAACACGCCCGGCAGCAGGAAGACCGGCAGGAGCACATCCGGCGCCGCATGGTCCGGCAAGGAAGCGCCGCAGACCTTTCGTCAGACCGATGCCCTTTGGACTGGTCAGCCGTTATGCCACGGATTATATCGTCTGCACAGCAGTGCTGGCTGCTTTGGAGCGCCTGTATCAGGGATACGGAACCGTTGAGGACGAAATCAGATGCAGAGATTTCTTCGGCAGAACGCTGCTGGCGTCTGAGTATTATGACTGCTATATCTGGATGCAGGAGTACATGCGGGAATGCTGGTAGTAAAATCTTTTCCGGTTTTGGAACTCCTTGCTTGACAAGCAGCAGCTGTTATGGTAGATTATAATAGTTGTGGAAATTGAGATGGTCCTCTGTGGCGCAGATATGCCTTAAGAACATCAATATATGAAGGAGGAGACACAATGAACGACATTATTAAGAACATCGAAGCAGAGCAGATGAAATCCGCTGTGGATGATTTCTCAGTAGGCGATACTGTGAGAGTATACGGCAAGATCAAAGAGGGCAACCGCGAGCGTATCCAGGTTTTTGAGGGTACCGTGCTGAAGAGACAGAACGGCGGCTGCAGAGAGACATTCACCGTCAGAAAAACGTCCAATGGTGTCGGCGTGGAGAAGACATGGCCTTTACACAGCCCGAACGTGGAGAAAATCGAAGTGGTCAGAAGAGGTAAGGTAAGACGTGCCAAGCTGACTTATCTGAGAAAACGTGTTGGCAAGAGCGCTAAGGTGAAAGAGTTAATGAGGTAGTTCAGGAGAGAGGGTAGCCGGGTATTCGGTTGCCCTTTATCTATACAGAGGAGAAGGATGACAAAGGAGTTTTCCTTTCGTAAAAAAAAGAGATTCAGCAGCCGGATTCTGCATCGGATTGCGGTTTATATGGGAGGATGTCTTGCTGCGGCCCTGCTGGGCGTGGTTCTGGTGGTGGTGTTCGGCTATACAGCGACCAATGTGGGCGTATCCATGGAAAGCAGCCTTGTCCATGGACAGCAGGTGCTGGTAAACAGGGCGGCCTATCTGATTTTTTCACCCAAACGGGGTGACGTCGTGATTTTCAAAGCCGGCGGGACACACACCTACATCAAACGGATCGTGGCGATACCGGGAGATACGGTACAGATCCGGAACGGGTATCTTTATGTTAACGGAGAACAGGAATCCGGTGATTATGAGAAGATGGCGGATGCCGGTCTTTTGGCGGATGAGATCACACTTGGGGAGGATGAGTATATCGTGCTGGGCGATAATCGCAATAACAGCGAGGACAGCAGGGCAAGCTCTGTCGGAATTGTGGAAAAATCCCAGATTTCGGGAAAGGTATGGCTGGCTCTGTCTTATAACGGCAGTAGGATGAAGACATTGTAGCGATGAGTACAAAGCAGGAACGGGAAGAAAAAAAGGCGTTGGCGCTGGCAAAAGAAAAAGAGAGGATGTTTTCTTTGTTTTCCTATGAGCGTGCGTATTCCGCTTACACCTCCATCTGCGGGATCGATGAGGTGGGGCGCGGGCCGCTTGCGGGGCCCGTGGTGGCCGGCGCGGTAATTTTGCCGAAAGATTGTGACATTCTGTATATTAACGATTCCAAAAAACTGAGTGAAAAAAAGCGGAACCTCCTGTACGATGAAATTATGGAAAAGGCGGTTTCAGTCGGTACCGGCTGTATTTCCTGGGAACGGATAGATGAGATCAATATTCTGCAGGCTACCTATGAAGCCATGCGGCAGGCAATCGCTTCCCTGTCTGTGCCGCCGGATCTTTTGTTAAATGATGCGGTTACCATTCCGGGCGTGGATATCGCGCAGGTGCCGATCATCAAAGGAGATGCCAAAAGCGCATCCATCGGAGCGGCCAGCATTATTGCCAAGGTGACCAGGGACCGGATGATGGAGGAATATCATCAGCTGTATCCGCAGTATGGCTTTGACGCCAACAAAGGCTATGGCACAAAGGCACATATAGAGGCGCTGCAGAAATACGGGCCGTGCCCGATCCATCGCAGAACCTTTATCGGCCATTTTATATGAACATAAAAGGGGGAGTTTATGAACTATCAATGGTATCCCGGCCATATGACAAAGGCGCGGCGCATGATGCAGGAGAACATGCAATGGATCGACCTGGTGATTGAGCTGGTGGACGCCAGGGTACCTTTCAGCAGCCGCAATCCGGATATTGATGCGCTGGCGAAGGGTAAAGCCAGAATTATCCTTCTGAATAAAGCTGATCTGGCGGATCCGGCCGCCAACAAAGCCTGGGCGGATTTTTACCGTCAGAAGGGTTTACATGTTCTGGAGGTCAATTCCCGCTCCGGCCAGGGAGTGAAGAGTATAAACGGGCTTGTGGCACAGGCATGCAGGGATAAGATTGAACGCAACAAAAAAAGAGGAATCGTCAACCGCCCCATGCGTGCGATGGTAGTGGGAATTCCTAATGTAGGCAAGTCCACTTTTATCAATTCTTATGCCGGTAAAGCCTGTACGAAGACGGGCAATAAGCCCGGCGTCACGAAGGGGAAACAATGGATCAGGCTGAATAAGGACCTGGAACTTTTGGATACGCCCGGAATTCTCTGGCCCAAATTTGAGGACCAGAGGACAGGCATGATGTTAGCTTTTATCGGTTCCGTGAATGATGATATACTGGTTGTGGAGGAACTGGCTGTGGATTTTGTCCGTTCTGTACAGGACAGATACGGCAGCCTGATTCAGGATCGGTATGGACTTACAGAATACGGCCAGCCCGCTGATATACTGAGGGAGATTGCCTTAAGGAAACATCTGATAAAAAAGGGAGAAGAACCGGATTATGCCCGCGCTTCCTCTCTTCTGATTGAGGATTTCAGGAGCGGCAGACTGGGCAGAATGACCCTGGAGTGGCCGGGGGAGGATTGCAATGAAGGAGAGTAAAGAAAATATCTCTGAGGATTTCTTTGATCTGTCGGACGGGGAAGTATATTTTGATGAAGAGGATGAGTATTATGATTTCGAGTCATCGGATGAGCTTGAACCTGAAGAGGAGGGAGACGACTTATTATCTGGATCCGACCATGGAGGCGGCTTTACAATTCTGAAAGCCGTTTTGAGGGAAGCTTTCGGCTTCCTGATCAGCCTTGCAGTGGCCTGGGTTGCGGTTATGCTTCTTGTAACCTATGTGGGAACGCTCTGTACGGTGGATGGTTCCAGCATGGAAAACACACTGCACGACGGCGACAGGCTCTGGGCGGATAAACTGACTTACCGCTTCAGCGACCCGCAGCGTTTTGATATTATTATCTTCCCGCCGCAGTATGATTCTGATTCCAAATACATCAAGCGCATTATCGGACTGCCCGGCGAGACGATTCATATTGACGAGGAAGGCAATATTTACATAGACGGAGAGATTCCGGAGGAGGACTACGGCAAGGAAACGATCCGTGCAGACCTAAGGAATCTTGCAGCCGGAGAAATTACACTCGGGGAGGACGAATACTTTGTCCTGGGAGATAACCGCAATGAGAGCCTGGACAGCCGTTACGAGATTGTAGGTACAGTCAAACGGGACGATATTTTCGGCAAGGCAGTGTTTCGGATATGGCCGCTTTCCGGTTTCGGTTTTCTGGACTGACCTGTCAGGAGTGAGGGCTGTCTGGCCTGTCCGGTGTCAGTGAGCGGGGTGCGTCATGAATAAAAGAGAAATGGGAAATTATTATGAAACCCTGGCCTGTGAATACCTTTCGGGCCGGGGTATCGTGATTCTGGAGAGAAATTTCAGATGCTCTTACGGTGAAATTGATATCATCGGCTTAGACGGCGATTTTTTAGTCTTTTTTGAGGTCAAGGCACGTAAGAAAAAAACCGCCGGCTCCGGCGCGGAGGCTGTCACACTGTCAAAACAGCGCAAGATCTGCCGTGTGGCGGATTATTACAGAATCAGACATGGAATCGGAGATTTTTCACCGATCCGATATGACTGCGTTGCGATTGACAATGACCAGATCGTCTGGTATCAGGCGGCTTTTTCACATGTCTATTGAAAATTTTAATGGAATATTTAAATCTTAAGAATATCTTAAAAAATATCGCTTTCTTTTTTAATATTTACAGCGTTTAATAAAGTTTAAGATACAGCGACGGACAGGCTTTAGGGACTGCCGATCGCAGGGCAGGGATTTTTTTAGTTTTTGATTAAAGGGGATTTTACTATGGACAAGATTTTAATCTGCGATGATGAAAAAGAAATAGTGGAGGCGATTTCCGTCTATCTTTCTCAGGAGGGCTTTGAGATTCTGAAGGCATATGACGGCGTGGAAGCATTGGAGATTATGAAAAAAGAATCCGTCAGTCTTGTGCTGCTGGATATTATGATGCCGAGGCTTGACGGCATCCGGGCTGCCGTGAAAATCCGGGAAATGTCCTCTGTCCCCATCATTTTCCTTTCAGCCAAATCTGAGGACACGGATAAGGTGCTGGGACTGAATATCGGAGCGGATGATTATATCACCAAGCCGTTTAATCCGCTGGAGCTTGTAGCGAGAGTAAAGAGTCAGGTCAGGCGCTATACGACGTTGGGAAGTCTGAGCAAAGAGAGTAAATCCATTTACCGCGTCGGGGATCTGGTGATCGACGATCAGAGCCGTGAGGTTACGGTGAATGGAGAAAATATCCGGCTGACGCCGATTGAATACAAAATTCTTCTGCTGCTTGTGCAGAACCCCGGCAAGGTGTTTTCCATCCGCCAGATTTATGAGAGCATCTGGAATGAGGATGCGGTCGGGGTTGACAATACGGTGGCGGTACATATCCGGCATATCCGGGAAAAAATTGAGATCAACCCCAAAGAACCCAGATATCTGAAGGTAGTCTGGGGTGTGGGTTATAAGATTGAAAAGCTTTAAGAGGGAGATCCTTTTGTGAAAAATAAAACGCACAGACAGGTAAAACGAAAACCTTTTCTGTCACCGGGAAAGCGTCTGGCACTGGCAATCAGCCAGCAGATTTCCGGGGTGGCGGCAGTTTTGTGCGCCGTTGTCGTGATTATCAGCTGCACAGTGTATGTTCAGACCAATTTGTCATCGGAAGAAAAAACGCTGATTGTGTTTAATCCATTTGATGAAAAACAGGAGGTCATGGTACAGTACAGCGGCAGTGTAGCGGAGGAAGGACTGCAGGCCGTGCTGGAATATGTGGCGATCCGGACGCAGTTAGAGGAAAACGGTGCCTATTCCGCAGACAAGGAGATTTCTGTCACGGAATATTATAACCGCCACGGTACGCGCAGCAATTATGAGTTTGAGGACGCGGTATACCGGCTGGAGGATCTGCTTCGGTGGTATCAGTACGGCGGGCTGGAATATATCAATAACTCTCTTTATTTTATGGAGGACGGCACTGCTATCGCAGACCGGACCAGGAGAGAGAGCACGCTGTATAGTGAGATTACTTCTGTAACAGAGGAGTATGATACAGGTGATGAAGCAGCTCCGGCTGATGAGACATCAGCTTCTTCATCCGGAGAAGAGACGGAAGAAACACCGGCCAATGTGATGCGGGGATCGGCTGCTGCACAAACTGACGTTGAGCAGGAAGAAGCGGCGTCATCAGATAGTACAGAAGCGCTGGATGAGACAGAGCCAAAAGACCCGCCCGAAAAATCTGTCGAGGAGATGCAGGTGGAAATTCAGAATGCCGTAAGCAGTACCGACCGTATGGTACACAACACGTTTCTGACGGTGGACGGCAAAACGCTGGAAGAAATTGCAAATTCCGCAGATGAGTACTGGGAGCTGGTCTCGCAGCTTTCCAGCTGTATGGAGGATCTGAGCTATAATTATGAGCTTTACCAGGATTATCTGGAAACACTGGGCAATAGCAGCTCTATCCAGTATTATGTGCAGACAAACGATTCAGAAGGAACCATTTACACCAATCTGAATTTCACCTGGCAGGAGAGCGGCCTCACAGCCAATTCCTATTTCCAGAGCAGGGAAGCCTGGATCTGCTACACGCACTCCGGCACGTAGATCAGCAGTATGCTGGCCGAGTATGGAATCCGCCCCAGTATGATTGTACAGCTGTTGAAAAAATATCCTTACGCCTATGATGTGGAGACGGAGATATGGATCGCTTTCAACAGTGAGGAGCTGCGTAATTCCACAGTGGCGATGGATGATCTGTATGAGGGCTGGGATCCGCAGAAAATGATCGGTATTCTCGGCATGGGCATCATTCTGACGGCCTGGTATCTGATGGTTCTGGTTTATCGGTTGTCCACAACCGGCAAAAGGATGGACGAACAGGGGCAGGTTTATATTGAGTGCAGGTGGGGAGACGGCATGTATCTGGAGTTCTGGCTTCTGTGTATCTGCGCCGTGGCTGCCTGTATCATCGGAGGAAGTATTTCCGTTATCCGGTATGTTGTGCAGCAGAATGTGACGGTAGAGGGACAGCCCGCCTATATTTATGTACTTGCGGTGCTGATTCCGCTGCTTTTAAGTGTCATGGTCACGGAGCTTCTGTGCAGCATGGCCCGCAGAATCAGAGCGCGGATGGTGTTCAGGCAGAGCTTCCTGTACCGGCTTGCTTTCCATGTGTTGGATTTCTGTAAAAAAAGCCGTTCTGCTTTCATGCAGAAATGGAATAAGACCAGGGAGGCATACTATGCCCATGCCGGCACACTGGCCAGAAGCGTGGGGACGGTTCTGCGGGAAAACATTTCCCTTCTGGTTCTGGCAGGCCTTGTCATTATCGGGCTGTCAATTGATTCCTCACTGCTTATGACGGGTGCGGCAGTTGGTTTTATTGTGCTGCTGATTCTGATTTTGCGCAATAAGTATCGCCTGACGCTGGAAAAGGAACAGATTGTCCATGATATCGGTCTGATTGTGCAGGGAGAAAATGTCCAGATCAATACCGGAAATCTGATGCCGGAAAACAAACAGCTGGCTGACAGTGTCAATACGATCGGCAAGGGCATCCAGAAAGCGGTGGAGCAGTCTGTGAGGGATGAGAGGCTTAAAGCTGAACTCCTGACCAATGTCAGTCACGATATCAAGACGCCGCTGACCTCGATCATCAGCTATGTGGATTTATTGAAGAGGGAGGATCTTGGCGGAAATGAGACGGCACAAAATTATCTGAATATTCTGGATAATAAATCCAATAAGCTGAAACAGCTGATTCTGGATCTGATTGAAATCAGCAAGATCAACAGCGGAAGTCTGAAATACGAGATTGGCCCGATGAAGCCTCATGAGCTCTTGCTGCAGGCGCTGGGAGAGTATGAGGACAAGCTGAAGGCTGAGAATCTGAAGCTGGTATATAACAACAGCTGCCAGGACGCCGTTATAGAAGCGGATGCCAGGAGGCTGTGGCGTGTGATCGACAATCTCATGTCCAATGTCTGCAAATATTCTCTGGAAAATACCAGAGTTTATGTGGATGTGACGCAACAGGACGGACAGCTGAGCGTGGTAATCAAAAATATTTCTGCGCAGGAGCTGAATGTTCCTGTGGAAGAGCTGACGGAGCGTTTCGTCAGAGGAGATGTTTCCCGCACAACGGAAGGGAGCGGTCTTGGTCTGTCAATCGCCAGAAGTCTGGTGATGGCTCAGGGAGGTACCTTTGCTCTGAGTCTGGATGGGGATCTGTTTAAGGTGACGATCACCTTCCCTGTTGAGGAAAAATAAAATCTGAATATAGGGAAATGAAAAGAAAGCCTGTCGGCCGTCATGCGCTTAGGATGACATTGCCGGCATGGCTTTCTTTTTGCGCAGGGTGGTATGGTGATTATTCTTCAACCTTTCTGCTGGCATAGTAGCCGATGAGAAGGTCGTGAATTTTATCCCAGGGCTCCAGCTCGCCGGAAATGGAGCAGGAGTGGTTTAACAGGTCGATGATGGTGGCGATCTGGCGGCTCATGTCTGCACAGATAAACCAGGGCCGGTGATAGATCTCCGGCGGCAGATAGGTCAGGTTGGTGACGATGACTTTATCGAAATTCCGCGCTTCGTACGCCCGGTCAAAGGCGGCAAGTCCGTTTGTGAACAGACCGAAGGTACAGCAGATGAAGACACGTCTGGCACCCATGGCCTTTAACTGGGCGGAGGTGTCGAGCATACTCTCACCGGAGGAAATCATATCGTCCATGATGATGATATCCTTGCCGTGAATGTCGCTGCCTAAGAATTCGTGGGCGACGATGGGGTTTTTGCCGTTCACGATAACAGAATAGTCCCTGCGCTTATAGAACATACCGGTGTCCGCGCCCATGGCGCTCGCAAAATAGATGGCCCGGTCGAGCGCACCGGCGTCCGGAGAAATGACGATGGTGTGATCCTTATTCAGTTCCAGGTCGTCGACGGCACCTGTCAGCGCCTGAATGAACTGGAAGGACGGCATGTGATTGTCGAAACCGCCCATGGGAATGGAATTCTGTACGCGGGGATCGTGGGCGTCGAAGGTGATGATATTCTCCACACCCATTTCATGAATCTCGGAGAGCGCGTATGCGCAGTCCAGTGATTCCGTGCCGGTTTTATGGTGCTGTCTGCCTTCGTAGAGGAAGGGCATAATCACATTGATACGGGCCGCATGTCCGCAGCAGGCCGCAATAATACGCTTCAGATCCTGAAAATGATCGTCGGGAGACATGTGGTTGGTATAGCCGTTCATCTGATAGGTCAGGGAGTGATTGCAGATATCGACCATGATGTAGATATCTTTTCCCCGAATGCTGTCATAAATAACGCCCTTGGCTTCCCCGGTACTGAAGCGCGGCAGCTCATACCGGATCAGATAGCTGTCTTTGATGTAACCCTCAAAAGAAAGATCGTTCTGAAACAGGCTGTCCGTGCTGTGGCGGAACTGAGCCATATACTTGTCTACCTGTGCGCCCATATCAGCCATGGAATCAAGTGCGATAATGCCTAAAGGTGCTACTGGCATGGAGCGCTCCAGTTCATGTAAATTTGCCATATTGTCCTCCTGCGTCATCATTCAGAATTTGTGGTAACTCCAAAAATCACAATAATTTTAAAACATTACCTAGTGACACGTCAAGGAAATTTTGATATTATACAAGTAAGCATTGAGACGTGTAGACGGTAAAAAAGTCAGTTTTTATCTGCTTGCAGGATAAAAGCTGAGTTTTTTGCCGGATATAGGGCGAAAGCCCGTGAGCCCGGGAGCTCTGCTTCCGGGCTATGTGTCTTAATGCGTCACTATTTAAAGAAAAAGAGGTACTTCATGGCATATAAAGCTTCACGCCCCATCGTAGCGGTGGTAGGCAGGCCGAACGTTGGAAAATCGACTTTTTTCAACGTCATGGCCGGTTCCGATATTTCCATTGTCAAGGATACGCCCGGTATCACCAGAGACCGCATTTACGCGGATGTATCCTGGCTGAATTATAACTTTACCCTGATTGATACCGGTGGTATTGAGCCGGATTCCAAAGATATCATTCTCTCACAGATGCGTTCTCAGGCACAGGTTGCCATTGATACGGCTGACGTCATTCTCTTCATGGTGGATGTGAAGCAGGGCCTTGTGGACGCGGACGGCAAGGTGGCGGATATGCTGCGCCGCAGTCAGAAGCCGGTTTTACTGGTGGTCAATAAGGTGGATGCGCCCGCAAAGCAGATGGCGGATGTATATGAATTTTATAACCTGGGGATCGGAGATCCCTGGCCCGTTTCGAGCGTCAACCGCACCGGACTCGGTGATATGCTGGACGAGCTGGTGAAATATTTTCCTGAGCAGTCCACCGAGGATGAGGAGGATGACCGCATCCGTGTCGCCATTGTCGGCAAACCAAATGTAGGCAAGTCCTCTCTGATCAATCGCCTTCTGGGTGAGGATCGCCTGATTGTCTCTGATATTGCGGGCACCACACGGGATGCAGTGGACGCAGAAGTGACATATCATGGAAAACAGTATATTTTTATTGACACGGCGGGCGTTCGACGCAAAAATAAGATCAAGGAAGATCTGGAGCGTTTCATGATCATCCGCGCCGTATCCGCAATCGAGCGGGCCGACGTTGTGGTTTTAGTGATCGACGCGACTGAGGGTGTTACCGAGCAGGACGCCAAGATCGCAGGAATCGCCCACGAGCGCGGCAAGGCGGCCATCGTGGCCGTCAATAAATGGGACGCTGTGGAGAAGGATGATAAGACGATTTACCGCTTCCAGGAGAAAATCCGCCAGACCCTTTCTTTCATGTCCTATGCGGAGATTATTTTTATTTCCGCGCTGACCGGGCAGCACCTGCATAAGCTGTATGAGACCATCGACATGGTGGCCGAGAATCATGCCATGCGTATATCTACGGGCGTTCTCAATGAGATCATGACGGAGGCGGTGGCAATGCAGCAGCCGCCGACGGACAAGGGAAAGCGCCTGCGCCTGTATTATATTACGCAGGTTTCCGTAAAGCCGCCCACCTTTGTCATTTTTGTGAACTATAAGGAACTGATGCATTTTTCTTATACCAGATACATTGAAAATAAAATCCGGGATACGTTCGGCTTCAGGGGTACGCCGCTGCATTTCATTATCCGGGAGAGAAGGGAAAAGGAGCAATAATTGTGGAAAGAATTATTTGTCTGCTGATCGGTTATGCGCTGGGCAATTTTCAGACTGCCTACATTATCGGGAGGATTCATCATATTGATATCCGGGACTACGGCAGCCATAATTCCGGTACCACCAACGCCATGCGCGTGATGGGACGCGGGGCAGGACTGATTGTTCTTGTGGTGGATATCTTAAAGTGCGGGATCGCCATCTGGCTGACCAGGCTTTTGTTCGGTTCCGCGCATGCAGATATCATTTATGTGCTGATGATGTATGCCGTGACCGGCACCATCCTGGGACATAACTTCCCGATTGTCATGGGCTTTAAAGGAGGAAAGGGCGTTGCCTGTACTGCCGGGATGGTATTTTTCTATCATCCGTATCTGATACCGGCGGAGGTCATTATCTTTTTCGCGCTCTTTTTTACGACGCATTATGTTTCCTTATGCTCGCTCATGGCCTATACGGGGCTGTTGATTCAGATCATCATTCTGGGACAGAATGGCTTTCTGGGAGTTTTGAGCGCGGCACAGCTGGCAGAGATTTATGTGCTGGCGGCTTTTCTGACCGTGATGGCATACTGGAAGCACAGGGAGAATATCAAACGTCTTCTTGCTCATGAGGAGCATAAGACTTACCTGTCAAAGAAGAACAGAGCTTCTAAATGAGCTTTTATGGGAAAGCGGCTTTCATGAGGAGACGCCGCAGAAAAGTTTTATAATGAAGCTTTATCATGTGAGCAGTATATAAAGACCGTCTTTTAACTGGCGGCGGATGGGAGTAAGGTATGGCAAAGGTTGGAGTGTTCGGAGCGGGCGGCTGGGGAACAGCACTGGCTGTTCTTCTGGCACATAACGAGCACGAGGTGACACTCTGGTCCATTGTGGATGCAGAGGTGCAGATGCTGAATACATACAGAGAGCAGAAGGAAAAGCTGCCGGGCGTGAGGCTGCCTGAGAGCGTACGGGTGACCGGAGATCTTGAGGCCTCCGTGAAGGGGATGGATCTGGTGGTTTTGGCGGTTCCTTCCGTCTATATCCGTTCAACCGCGGCAAGTTGTAAGCCATTCGTGGAGTCTGGACAGATTCTGGTTAACGTGGCCAAGGGAATTGAGGAGGCCACCCTCATGCCGATGGCGGATGTGATTGAACAGGAAATTCCGCAGGCGGATGTGGCTGTTATGTCCGGCCCTACGCACGCGGAGGAGGTCGGTA
>JAJPXG010000069.1:32465-33174 GCA_021205565.1 Lachnospiraceae bacterium
GAGCAGGAAAACCGCTGCATTTATTCAGAATATTTTTATGAATGAACGGTTCCGCGTTTATATCAGCTCCGATATGCTGGGCATCGAGCTGGGTGGTTCGCTCAAGAACGTTGTGGCCCTGGCAGCCGGGATTGCGGACGGCCTGGGATATGGTGACAATACCAAGGCAGCACTGATTACCCGGGGCCTGGCGGAGATTTCAAGACTTGGCATTGTCATGGGCGGTAAGGCGGAGACCTTTGGCGGTCTGACCGGTATGGGCGATCTGATTGTGACCTGCGCATCCGTACATTCCAGAAACCGCAGGGCAGGATATCTGATTGGAAAGGGTTACACCTATGAACAGGCCATGGCGGAAGTGAAAATGGTAGTAGAGGGCGTCTATTCAGCCAGAGCAGCGATTGCGTTGGGAAAGAAATACGGCGTCAGGCTGCCGATCATTGAGGAAGTAAATGCAGTCCTCTTTGAGGGGAGGAGCGCACAGGAGGCGGTCAGCAATCTGATGTTGAGAGATAAACGGGTAGAATATCCGGTTGTGGACTGGGAATAGCCTGCCCTTTCGGCAAGTAATGTATAACCGCTTACTGTAATGTTGGTGAAAAGAGGGGAGCATGCGCACGGCGTATGGTTAGGAGGCAATATGAAAATCACTTATACAGGACAGAATGGATATGGCGTTGAGACGGGGATTGCGAATATTGTGTTCGAT
>JAJPXG010000101.1 GCA_021205565.1 Lachnospiraceae bacterium
TTGTACGGGAAGTCAACAGGACAGAAGTACCCGAGGAAGAGATTCTCTCGGACAGCATCTATTATTTCGTGGCGGATACAAAGACGGTTGAGGTTGTGGCGGAGAATCAGCTTCAGAGAGCAGTGTAATAATTGAATTCCATCTTTCCATCCATTCCATCATATTTACAGGATATATATAGACATGGCAGCGTGGGTACATATCCGTATTCCTGTATAGGTGGAAATGGTGGAAAGGTGGCTGCAGAGGGTGTCCGCAGCCGGTATTTATGGATTCATTACATGGCAGAGGATCAAAAAAGATGAGGCTTGCAAGTAAAGTCCTTTCTTTGTATAATAAAGATACTCAGTACGGCTGATAAGATCAGGGAGAAGAGTTGGGGGTGCGTGAAGCATTTAGGTGAATTATTATGACGGCAGAGCAAATAAAAAATGCAATCACATCTATAGCCCCAGAGTATCCAATTAAGAGAGCCATATTGTTTGGCTCACGAGCCGATGGAACAAATTGCGAAAACAGTGATGTAGATTTGATTATGGAGTTCTATGAGCCTGTTTCACTGATGAAACTGTCAGAAATAAGATATCGGTTTGAGGATATCCTGCAGTTAAATGTGGATATTATACATGGGCCTGTGCAGGAACAGGATTTGATTGAGGTGCATAAAGCGTTAGAGTTGTATGCAGCTTGCTGGAGGTGAAGTGATGGAAGCAATATTGACACAGGAAATGACGACAGATTTAATAGATGGATTGCGGCGGATTTTCCAGGGGGATATATCACAGATTATATTGTACGGGTCGGTTGCAAGAAATGAAGCTACAGTGGACAGCGATATTGACATTGCCATAATATTGACAACGAAGCTTGACGCTCAAAAAAGAGATACTTTCATTTCGTGGGCTTCTGATATGGATATGAAGTATGAACGAGTATTTTCTATTATTGATATAGACAAAAAAATCTATGATGAATGGAGAGACGATTTACCATTTTATGGGAATATTCAAAATGACGGTATCATTTTATGGAGCGCAGCGTAAAGAAACTGGCGAAATATCGGTTTCAATGCTGTTATGGAGGTTGAAGTATGGAAGCTATTAAAGATCAGGAACTGAAGGAGATGCTGGAAGAACTCTCCGGACTTTTGCGCCAGGTATATGGAGATCGGCTGAAATCAATAATACTGTATGGTTCCGTTGCCCGCGGTACACAAACAGAAGGTTCAGATATTGATATTATGGTACTGATTGACGGTGACGAAGCAGAACTTCGTAAATATACGGACCAATTAAACGATGTTTCTACGGACATGTCCCTGAAATACATTAAAGTTTTCTCGATTATGGATGTCAGCTATCAGGAATATATTGACTGGGAGCAGATATCGCCATTCTATAAAAATGTGTCCAGAGAGGGGGTATTGCTGTATGCCGCATGAAATGGATACATTAAGCAAGTATAGACTGGAACGGGCAAAAGAGGATCTGGCTTCCGCAAAGTGTAATTATGAAGCGGGACTTTACAAAGCGTCAATCAACCGCTCGTATTATGCGATTTTTCATAGTATCAGGGCGGTGAATACTCTTGATGGCTTCGATGCTTCAAAGCATAGTTCTGTGATTGCTCATTTTAATCAGTATTACGTACATACAGGAGAATTTGACCGGCAGATTTATAAAGTAATAGACAATGCTTACCATATCAGAGAAAAATGTGATTATCGTGATTTCTATATTGCTTCAAGAGAAGATGCAGAGAAGCAGATAGAACACGCGGAAATGTTTATTCATCTGGTAGAAGACTATCTGGAGAAGAAATAAGAGTCATTTTCGCCCCAATAGGTCAATTCACAGGTCAATTTGCCACTCTCCCATCTCGCCAATGCCTGTAAAATAAGGAAATTTAGCCCATGAAACAACGGACTCTGACTCCGTCATTTTCCAGGTTCGAATCCTGGTAGCGCTGGATAAACCCCGACAGAGTAATCTGCCGGGGTGTTTTAGTGTAACAAAATTGTAACAATTCCGGAAATTGTATTGAGTTTTCAGGTGGAAGCGGTTATAATGGCTTCTGTGAGTGCCCAAAAAAGCGGGGCAAAGGAGTGCCTATGTATCAGTTTGAGAGCCGGATCCGGTACAGTGAACTGCATGAGGATGGCCTTTTGGCGGTGCCGAAGATTGTGGATTTTTTTCAGGACTGCTCGACCTTCCAGTCTGAGGAGCTGGGCGTCGGCGTTGCGTATCTGGCGAATCAGGGGATTGCGTGGATCATGTCGTTCTGGCAGATTCAGATTCTCAGGCGTCCGGGCCTGGGCGAGAGGGTGACAGTCGGCACGTTTCCCTATGAATTCAAGGGCTTTCTGGGCATGCGTAATTTCCTGATGAAGGATGAGCAGGGGCAGATGCTGGTGCAGGCCAATTCCATCTGGTCGCTTCTGGACACGGCGCGTTTCAGGCCGGTCAAGGCGAGCCCGGAAATGATTGCCAGCTATCCCATGGAGGAGAAGCTGCCCATGGAGTACGCGCCGCGCAAGCTTTTGATGGCGGAAGGCGGAGAGCGGCTTCAGCCTTTGCTGGTAGTGCCGGATTATCAGGACACCAACCACCATGTCAATAACGCCCGCTATGTAACCATTGCACTGAATGCCCTGGAGCTGATGGGCGAGAAGCCCGCGGTGAAGGAGCTGCGCATCGAATACAAAGGACAGGCGCACAGCGGCGACCTCATTGTTCCCGTGGTGCTGAAAACCGACGAGGGCTTTCAGGTAAAACTGGAAAATGAGCAGGGCGCCATGCTGATCGGGATGCACATCCTCTGCGGCTGAGAGGCGGGGACTGTTGCTTTTGGTGCTTTAAGCGGAATATCCGGACGTGGTTTGCCGGCTTTAATCGGGCGGCATTACATTTGAGAAAGTACAGAGAGAGATTATGTTGCGACTGGGAGAGATACAGACTCTGCGCATCGCGCGCAGGGTGGATTTCGGTGTATATTTGTCTGAGGAGGAGGGGGCAGAGGAAGTGCTCCTGCCCAGAAAATATATTCCGGCGGGTCTTCAGATCGGGGACAGCGTGGAGGTATTTGTGTACCGGGACAGTGAGGACCGCATGATTGCGACCACGCTGACGCCGAAGCTGACCGTCGGTCAGACGGCGCGGCTTAAGGTGGTGCAGGTGGGCAAGGTCGGCGCTTTTCTGGACTGGGGACTGGAGAAGGATCTTTTCCTGCCCTACCGCCAGCAGACGCATAAGGTCAGGGAGGGCGAAGAGGTTTTAGTCGGTATGTACATCGACAAAAGCGGCAGACTTTGCGCGACCATGAACATATACCGGGAGCTGTCCACGGACAGTCCTTATCAGAAGGATGATCAGGTGAGCGGCACGGTGTACGAGGTTCATGAACGGTTCGGCGCCTTCGTGGCGGTGGATGAGAAGTATTCCGCCCTGATTCCGAAAAAAGAGCTGTTTGGTGCGGTGCTCGCGCCGGGAGACAGGGTGGATGCCCGTGTGGCCGGGGTCCGGGAGGACGGCAAGCTGAACTTAAGCATCCGCCAGAAGTCCTATCTGCAGATTGCCGGCGACAGCGAGCGCATTCTTAAGCTGCTTGAGGAAAATGGCGGCACTCTGCCTTTTAACGACAAGGCTTCCCCTGAGGTGATTACAGCACGGACCGGCATGAGCAAAAACGAGTTCAAGCGCGCCGTGGGCCATCTTCTGAAGGAAAAAAAGATCGTCATCACTGAAAAAGATATCCGTTTAAGCTGAAGGTGCGGGCCGCACGTCTGATTTGGAAAAATTGTTAAAAGAAAATCGTTATTTCCAACAAAAAAGAGTTGATTTTTTTGCGCATTTTGTGTAAATTTGTAATTACAAAGTTACTATTCACGGTTAATCTGAGAACTGTAAGCAGACCTGTCAAGCGTAGTATGCTTGTAAAGGGCTGTTTACAGCTCTCAGATGACTGAGAATCAGTCGCTCCACCCACATAAGCAAAAAGATGAGCGGCGTTTTTTGCCGCGCCGGCTGCATAGCAGACGCTTTTGCGCATGTGAGGGGGAGAACCGTTACTATTCACGGACAGTTCCGCCGATTACTTTTGCGCATGTGGAGGGAAGCGTCTGTGAACAGTAACGCGCTGTAACACAACAGAAAAATCAGAATGAGGGAATAACGACATGATATCCAACCAGATACTGCAGAATACAATCGACGGCCTGAAAAACATCGGCAGAGTGGAGCTTGCCGTCATGGACATCGACGGCAAGGAGATCGCCTCCACCGACGATATGAAGGACTGCGCCGCCCGCTGCGCCGAGTTTGCCAAATCTCCCGCGGAGTCCCAGGAGGTGAGCGGGCACCAGTATTTCAAAATTTACGATGAGTACCAGCTGGAGTACATTCTGGTGGTGCAGGGCACCGGTGATACCGCCTACATGATCGGCAAGATGAGCGCCTTTCAGATCCAGAGCCTTTTAGTGGCTTACAAGGAACGCTTTGACAAGGATAATTTTGTCAAAAACCTTTTGCTGGACAATCTCCTCTTAGTGGATATTTACAGCCGCTCCAAAAAGCTGCACATGCAGTTTGAGCAGCGCCGTACCGTGCTGCTGATTCAGGCGGACAACGGCAGAGAGATCAATATGCTGGAGCTTACCAAAACCGGTTTTGGCGCAAGCCAGAGAGAATTCATTACCGCTGTGGATGAGAAGGACGTCATCATTTTAAAGGATCTGACGGACAACGAGACCAACGCCGAAATCGACAGATACGCGACCTCAGTGGTGCGCTACCTGACGAAGGAAGGAGCCAGAAACGTCCGGATTTCCTACGGCAGCTCCGTAGGCGAGATCAAGGACGTCAGCCGTTCCTATAAGGAAGCCAAGATGGCGCTGGACGTGGGCCGCATTTTCTTTGAGGAAAAGGACGTTATCGCCTACAGTCAGTTAGGAATCGGCCGCCTGATTTATCAGCTCCCCATTCCGTTATGCAAGATGTTTATCCGGGAAATTTTCGGCGGAAGATCCATGGATGATTTCGATGAGGAGACGCTGACAACCATCAATAAATTCTTTGAGAACAGCCTGAATGTGTCCGAGACCTCCAGACAGCTTTTCATTCACCGCAATACCCTGGTGTACCGGCTTGACAAGCTGCAGAAGACGACCGGTCTGGACCTGCGGGTCTTTGAGGATGCGATTACCTTCCGCATTGCCCTAATGGTCGTGAAGTATATGAAGTACATGGAAAAAATGGACTGACCATTCATTGCTGTAAAGAAATGAGGAACAGAGTTTGAAAAAAAATAATTCGCGAAGCACAGTGAAACTGCAGGACGATGACGCGATCGTTCTTGACAATGTGACGCACATTTATACCAATGCCCCGGTCCTGAAAAATGTTTCGCTTAGGATCAAAAGGGGCGAGTTCGTGTTCATCGTCGGCGTCAGCGGCTCCGGTAAATCCACCCTGATCAAGCTTTTGCTCAGGGAGCTGGTGGCTACTAAGGGCGGCGTTTATGTGCTGGGGGAGAATCTGTCTACTATGAAGCACCGCAGGGTGCCTGCCTTCCGCAGACGTCTGGGCGTGGTATTTCAGGACTTCCGTCTGCTCAAGGACATGAATGTTTATGATAACGTGGCTTTTGCCCAGCGGGTGACGCAGGTGCCCAGCAGAAATATTGCCAAAAGTGTTCCCGCTATTTTAAAATATGTGGGCCTGGCGGGCAAATACAGGGCCAAGCCCCGCCATCTTTCCGGCGGCGAGCAGCAGAGGGTTGCTTTGGCCAGGGCGTTTGTCAACCAGCCGGAGATTTTGCTCTGCGATGAGCCGACGGGCAACCTCGACCCGGCCAACAGCCAGGAGATCATGCGCCTGTTGGAGAAGTTTAACGAGCGCGGCACCACCGTTGTCGTCGTCACGCATAATAAGGAAATCGTGAATCAGATGCATAAGCGCGTGATTGTGCTTCACAAGGGCGTGATTGAGAGCGACGTGGAATCCGGGGAGTACGAACCGAAGGAGGAATACGGAACCTACGATGCCGCGGAGGATTACAGAAGCCTTCTGGAAAACGGCGATCTGGAAGACTTCGCTGACCCGGATGATTACGGCGAGGACGATTATTACGGGGAAGCAGACGATTTCGATGAGACGGAGTCCTATGAGAATTATGAATCCCCGGAAGAATATGATGAGGACTATGAATCCCCGGAGGATTATGAAGATTATGAATCTCCGGAGGATTACGAAGCATACGCGGACTACGGTGATGACAAAGCCGCTCAGACGTATGAAGAGGACGACGACACCTTAGAAAAATACGGAGATTATGAATATGAGAATTAATTCATTGTTGTACACGTTAAAAGAGGGGTTTGTCAGTCTGTTCCGCAACAAATGGTATACGCTGGCGAGCGTGGCGACCATCAGCGCCTGTCTGTTTCTGCTGGGCGCGTTCGCAGCCATCATGCTGAACCTCCAGTATATTGTAAATAATGTGCAGAGGGAGATTTCCGTGACGGTGTTTTTTGAATCCGGTACTACGGAGGATGAGATGCTGACGCTTCGGGATCAGCTGATTCTGCGCGAGGAGGTGGATCATGTGGAGTACACCTCCGCGGATGAGGCCTGGGAGAGTTTTGCTGTGGAGCTGGGCATCACGGAGTACCTGGACAGCTTTACGGACAACCCGCTTGCGGATTCGGCCAGCCTGACCATTTATATGAGCGACGTCAGCATGCAGTCTGATCTGGTGAGCTTTCTGGAGAGCCAGGAGATTGTGCGCCGGGTCAATAAAAGTGAAATCGCAGCCACCACGCTGGGAAGCCTGAATTCTTTAGTGGGGATTGCGTCCATGGCGATTATCGGCATTCTGTTCCTGGTGTCTGTTTTCCTGATCAATAATACGATTACGATCGGTATCTCCATCCGCATTGAGG
>JAJPXG010000060.1 GCA_021205565.1 Lachnospiraceae bacterium
ACTGACTGCAGAGGAAACTTAAAAAATGAATTGATATTATTCTGAAAATTTTATATACTGAAACACGAAATATGAAATTGAAACAAGAGGTAATTCATGCGAAATTTAGCGTTAAGCGATGATATTTTATTAAGCGTAGAAAAACCGGCGAGATATATCGGCAACGAGGTTAATGCAGTATACAAAAACAAGGACGAAATTGACGTGCGTTTCGTCATGTGCTTTCCGGATGTGTATGAGATTGGCATGTCCCACTTAGGCATCCAGATTCTTTACGATATGTTTAATCAGTTTGAGGACACCTGGTGTGAGCGCGTTTACAGCCCATGGACGGACCTGGACAAGATCATGCGTGAGCAGCACATCCCGCTCTTTGCACTAGAGAGCCAGGATCCGATCAGGGATTTTGATTTCCTGGGCATCACGATTCAGTACGAAATGTGCTATACCAACATTTTACAGATACTGGATCTGTCACAGATTCCGCTTCTGGCCAGTGAACGCACAGACTGGACGTACCCGATCGTCATGGGCGGCGGGCCGTGTACCTACAATTCGGAGCCGATTGCGGCGTTTTTTGATATGTTTTATATCGGTGAGGGTGAAACGCAGTATCGTCGCCTGCTGGATTTATACAAAGAGTGCAGACGAGGCGGTGTCAGCCGCACTGAATTTCTGTATCAGGCAGCACAGATCCCAGGCATGTATGTACCGATGTTTTATGATGTGACTTATAACGAAGACGGCACGATAAGCGCCATCACGCCCAACCGTCCCGGCATCCCGGCTAAGATACTGAAGGAAGTGGAGATGCAGATTTCTGACACATATTATCCGGAAAAACCGGTGGTGCCGTATCTGAAGGTCGTACAGGACAGGGTAGTGCTGGAGATTATGCGCGGCTGCATCCGTGGTTGCCGCTTCTGTCAGGCAGGGCAGCTGTACCGGCCTGTCCGCGAGCGAAGCCTTGAGTGGAATAAAAAATACGCCGTCGCCATGCTCAAAAACACCGGACAGGAGGAGATTACCTTAAGTTCATTGAGCTCCAGCGATTATTCAAAGCTTCCAGAACTGATTGATTTTCTGATTGATGAATGCGACCGGCGTCATGTCAATATTTCTCTGCCGTCCCTGCGCATTGATTCCTTCTCGCTGGACGTCATGCAGAAGGTGCAGGATATCCGGAAGAGCAGCCTGACCTTCGCGCCTGAAGCCGGAAGCCAACGTATGCGCAACGTTATCAATAAGGGATTGACTGAGGAGGATATTTTAAACGGCGCCGCTGAGGCGTTTAAAGGCGGCTGGACGAAGGTCAAGCTGTATTTTATGCTGGGACTGCCGACCGAAACAGAAGAGGATATCTGCGATATTGCAGATCTGGCCAATAAAGTCGCCGCCACCTTCTATGATACTGTGCCGAAGGAGGAGCGGGTCAACGGAAGAGTGCAGGTCACGGCCAGTACATCCTTCTTTGTACCAAAGCCTTTCACCGCATTCCAGTGGGCGCCGCAGTGCACGAAGGAGCAGTTTATTGAAAAGGCCTATATGACAAGACGAGCCATCGCCTCGCAGCTCAATCAGAAGTCGATCAAATATAACTGGCATGAGGCGGATATGAGCGTTCTGGAAGGCGTGCTGGCCAGAGGCGACAGAAAACTCTCAGAAGTCATTCTGAAGGTTTATGAAAAGGGCTGCATTTACGACGCGTGGAGCGAATATTTCCGCAATGATATCTGGATGGAGACTTTTTTAGAATGCGGGATAGATCCCGGATTTTATACAACCAGAGAGCGGCCGCTTGATGAAATTTTTCCCTGGGACTTCTTAGACTGCGGCGTCAGCAAGGAATTCTTAAAGCGTGAATGGAAAAAGGCGCAGGCCGAAACGGTATCTTTAAACTGCCGGGCACAGTGCCAGGGCTGCGGCGCGGCCAGATTCGGCGGGGGAGTTTGTTTTGAAGGCAGGAATCAGGCTGCTGCGGATACAGTCGGCTCATTATCAATGGATGGGAAGCTGCCGGTGAATGAGAATATGTCTGCGGGAGGTGAATCATGAAACTACGTATTAAATTTAGAAAATACGGCGTACTGAAATTCATCAGTCACCTCGATGTCATGCGTTTTTTTCAGAAGGCGCTGCGCCGTGCAGATATTGACGTTGCCTATACCACAGGCTTCAGTCCGCACCAGATCATGTCCTTTGCAGCTCCTTTAGGGGTTGGTTTGGAGAGCAACGGAGAATATGTGGATATCGAGGTTAATACCCCCATATCAAGCCGGGATTTTATTGAACGGTTTAACGCTCACAGCGCAGAAGGTATTGAAGTCACAGATGTGCGTCTCTTGCCTGACAAAGCCGTCGGCGCTATGGCCAGTGTAACTGCAGCGGAATACAGAATCCGCTTTCGGGAAGGCCGCGCGCCGGCTGGTGACTGGCAAAGTGCGTTTGCCTGCTTTATGGCCCAGGATGAGATTCTTATTGAGAAAAAAACAAAGAAGAGCACTTCTTCCATAAATCTTAAGGAAGGAATTTTGAATTGGAGGTTGGAAGAGGACTGCATCTGGTGTATACTGAGTACCGGAAGCGTGTTAAATATCCGACCTGATGCATACATGGAAGCGTTTTTTGCTTATTTACAGCAGGATATGGCGCAAAACGCGTTTTTAATTACCCGGGAAGAGACTTTCGGAGAGGTAACCGATCCGGATACACAGGAAAAGAAACGTATTCCGCTTGCTGATTTCGGTTTCTGGATGGAATAGGACAGGATGACAGATGAATCAATCGCAAACGAATGGTAAACTGATTTTAACAGAATATGCGTTTGGGAATCAGAAGCGGGATATTGCCTTTTTTCTGAAAGATAACAGGATGGAGTATCTGAAGGTCCTGCCGCGTGAAGATGCACTTTTAGTCGGGACTATCCTGATTGGAAAATGCAGACATCAGGTGCCCAATATTCCGGCAGCATTTTTTGCCTTGAATCAGGATGGAGAGATCGGTTTTCTGTCCACAAAAAATACGGAACATTTAAAGGTCCTCAACCGCCCCTTCAAAGGAAAGCTGGCGGACGGGGATGAAGTGCTGCTGCAGATCAGACGGGAGCCTCTGAAAACCAAGGAGTATGCCGTCTCAGGAAACATTGAACTGCAGGGTCGCTACTGCGTCGCCAAATTTGGCTCAGGAAGGCTCTTTTTTTCCAAAAGTCATCAGGACTGCGTTAAAAATGCCATATCGTCTTATTTCCGCCAAAAAGCGTTTTGCACGCCGGATTTGAGCCTGATTGGATATCCGGGTTTTGATCTCATTCTGCGCACCAGGGCCGAAAGGATGACGGGTTCTGCTGATCAAATGGAGACCTTATTCCACGACTGCGCGGATACATTAGCCGCTCTGGAACAGATTGTGTCACAGGCAGGGAACAGGAGCTGTTTTTCTGTGCTGGAAAAGCCTGCAGGCTGGCTGGAAAGTGTGAGAGAGGATCTGAATGCCTGCGGTTTTCAGGTAAATGAATATGTGACGGATTCTTATCATCTGTATACTTCCATGCAGGATGATCATATATTTTATTACCAGGATGAACAGGTGTCTTTACCGGTTCTGTACAATATTTCCGCCCGTATCGAAGAAGCGCTGCGTGCGAAGGTCTGGCTGAAAAGCGGCGGATATCTTTGCATTGAGCAGACTGAGGCCATGACGGTCGTGGATGTCAATACAGGGAAGGCAACTCGCGGTAAGAATGCTGAAAAGCTGTTTTTTGAAACAAATATGGAAGCGGCTTTAGAAGTTTTGCGGCAGCTCCGTCTGCGGAATATCACCGGGGTTGTTGTCATTGACTTTATCAATATGGCGGACAAGTCTCATGAGGAAAGTATTCTTAAGGCGATGAAAGCACAGGCTGTGTATGATTATCAGAAGGTTCATATCTATGAATTTACAAGATTAGGTCTGCTGGAGCTGACACGTGAGAAACGTGGAAAATCACTGCAGGAGAGCCTAAAGTAAACATTTTTACCGCACAAAGCCGGATATAAGACAGATCCTCTTTGCTGCGCAGTGATTCAAAAAGGGAGTGGTATCAGTTATGAACGTCGAAGAAATTTTACAGATATTGGATCAGTTGTTTGACGAGCGTCAGCTCGACCAGATCGAGCCTTTTCTGACAGAGCAGCTTGACGCCGCTTATCAGATCGGGGATTATAATTGCTGCGTCACCATTTTAAATGAACTGATCGGTTTTTACAGAGATATGAGCCGTTTCGATGAAATGATGGCTGCCTGCGAGAGAACCACACAGCTGCTTGAACAGCTGGGATTACAGGACAGTATTCCCTATGCCACGACTCTGCTGAACATTGCCACGGCTCTGCGCGCCATGGGAGATTATGATGCGGCTCTGGAATATTATAAAGAGGTGTTTCCTATTTATCAGAAGCATATGAATCCGGCTGATTCTCGTTATGCGGCTCTTTACAATAATATCAGCCTGCTGTATCATGAGATGGGAAATTACAAGCAGGCTGTAGCAGCTCAGAACAGAGCCCTGCAAATTGTAGAAGAAAACGGTGATACTCAGAAAATTGCAATTTCACACACCAATATGGGGACAACTCTTCTGCAAATGAACCGTGTGGATGAGGCGCTTGCACATCTCAATCTGGCGGTTCAGTATTTTGACGCGCTGCCGGGAGATAAGGATTACCATTACAGCGCCGCACTGGCTTCCCTTGGGCAGGCTTATGTTTTGTCTGAGGACTACGAAGCTGCCAGAGAATATTATCTGACCGCGCTCGAGGAGTACCGCAAACCGCATCGTGTTACACACAGCTAATATAATCTGATGGCCACCCTGCATTATGTGCCTCAATTACTGGGGCTTGAGCCAACGCCGGATCCGGCGGCGGAAGAGATAACTGCGGCAGAAAATGAAGCGGATCAAATCGTTTCTTCTGACGAAGTGTTATCGGCCGAAACGCAATTCATGTCCGATGCTCCTGATCTGACTGATACAGATATTTCCGGTGAAAATGCAGTTATGGAAGAGGCAGCTATCGGAGATGATGCTATCCGCACTATTGATGAAAATAATCCCTCAGATGTAAATCCGGATTATGAGAACGATAATGAGAGTCAGGGCGCTGAAGAAGGCAGCGCCAGTGAAACCGGACTTGGTCTGAAACTGGCAAAATCCTATTATGAACAGGTTTTACTTCCGTTTTTTAATCAGTATGCACCGGAGTGCCTGGAGAGAATGGCAGTTGGACTGTCCGGAGAGGGCAGTGATTGTCTTGGCTTGGATGATGAAATTTCCAGGGATCATGATTTCGGCCCCGGTCTCTGCATCTGGCTGACACATGCGGATTACGAAACTTACGGAGAAAAAATCTCACACCTTTACGCTTCGCTTCCGGAGGAATTTAACGGCTACCGCCGTCATGTAGTCATTGAAAATGGAAGAGTAGGCGTATTTGACATGGACAGTTTCTTTGCCCGTTATACCGGCTATGCCCGTGCGGAGGATATTCCGGATATGAGAAGTCTTTTAGCCATTCCGGATGAAGCACTTCTGACTGTGACAAACGGACAGGTCTTTGCCGATCCGGTGGGAGAGTTCAGTTTAAGAAGAGAGAATTTCCATAAAATATGCCCTGATGAATACTGGCGTATCAAAATCGCCAACAGTCTTTTGCAGCTTGGACAATACGGGCAGTATAATTATCCGCGATCCATGAAACGTGGGGACTATGTGACGGCTCAGGTCGCGCTGTATAAATATATTGAGGAGCTGTACCGCCTGGTCCATTATGTGAATCACACCTTCCCGCCCTACTATAAATGGCTGAAGAAGAGCAGTGGAAGATTTGAATGCCTGGGCGTTCTCTCCAGTCTGACAAACGCCCTGGCGGATTATGCTGATCAGCGTGCTGTGTGGCAGGAAGAACCTGAGAATGTGGAGAACCAGGATATCATTTGCCGGACGATTGAATATATCGCCCTGCTGATTCTGGATGAGCTGAAAAAGCAGGGAATCCTTGAGAATATATCTATTCCGGAAAATGAGACGTTCCTGGAGGTGTATGGAAGAGCCATTCTGCAAAATGTGTACAGCGGGAATATAAACACAGCCAAGCACAATGATGATAGCAATAACACTGCCTTTTCTTCCGAAAATGAAGCCCCAGCAAACGCAGAAAACGCCGAAATGTCAGATTGGAATGAATCGGATCTTACTCAAACTGATAATCCTGCAGTATCATACGAATACGCCGCCCGGAAAACGAATCGACCGGTTCCTTCCAGGGAAGCGTTCGCGTCAGCAGCCGCCACTCACGATAAAGATCAACTGGTAAATCAGATTGTGCAGCTGGAATGGGCCGCTTTTGACGCAGTTCAGAACGAAGGCGGTCGTGCATCCTGTCAGGATGACTGGGCTACCTTTTCCATTATGAGAAAAAGTCAGTATCAGGCCTGGCCGGAGGAGCTTCTGATCAGCTATATAAATGATTTCCTGAATGCAAATGATCAAAACTGGAATTTGATCACCGAGAAATACGGCCGTATGATGATCTCTACAGATCCGGAAGGATATGCCGCAATTAAGGATCAGCTTCCCAATATAGAAGAAACGCAGGGAGCAATCATTGAACAGATCGTCAGCATCCAGGTTGCCTGGATGGAACAGTTTGCCGCCCAGTACCCGTATATGGCTGCAAACAGCCGCGCAATACACACATCGGAGGATACGCCTTATGACACCTCTTATGAGACTTATCTTCGCGGAGAGCTTGGAACCTACAGCAAAAACACACTGAAGCTTTATGGCCAGTTTATTGTAGAGCTTCGCCAGGCAGGGCTCAATCTTGCCGAAATCATCATGACAAACACGGCGCTTTTGTATGGGTATTCCTCCTTAC
>JAJPXG010000125.1:0-4394 GCA_021205565.1 Lachnospiraceae bacterium
CTGCCGGATGGAGGAGGACTGGGTACTGCAGATTTTTCCCAGAAGCGGCCTTGGCTTTAAATATCGTCTTCAGTTAAATAATACCGTTGGCATCATTGACGCAGATTATTATGCTTCTGACAATGAGGGGCATATTTTTATCAAGATTACGAATGATTCCAGGGAAGGGAAAACACTTCTGGTTCCGGCCGGCGGTGCCTTTGCACAGGGTATTTTCCTGCAGTATGGTATTACCGAGGACGATGATGTGGAGGAGATTCGCAACGGAGGCTTTGGCAGTACGTCCAGATAGGCTGACATTTTCAAGCCGATCATTTTGACGTGAACTTATTGACAGATTGTATAAAAATCCCTTTTCCGGGGTATTTTATTCCGGGAAGGGGATTTTTTGATGAAAAAGCTGACAGACAAAGTAGAAGAAAATAACAAAATGATCAGGCAGGCACTAAGGGCAGATGAAAGCTTTGACATAGTGGACAGAGCACTTGTAGTCGGCGGCAGGAAGGCCCATTTTTATTTTATCGACGGATTGTGCAAGGATGATCTGCTGCAGAAAATTCTGCAGTATTTTCTGGATCTGATGCCGCAGGATATGCCGGATAATGCAGAACGGATGAGTGAGCAGAGTGTACCATATATTGAGGTCTCTGTGGAGACAGACGTGGATCAGATTGTATATTCTGTGCTGGCGGGAATTTTTCTGCTCATCATCGACGGATATGACGGGGTGCTTTTGCTGGATGCCAGGGAGTATCCGGCCAGATCTGTCTCTGAACCGGAGAAGGATAAAACGCTGCGCGGCAGCCGGGACGGTTTTGTGGAAACACTGGTTTTCAATACGGCGCTGCTTCGCCGCAGAATTCGTGATCCGAAGTTTCACATTGAAATGCACAGGGTTGGAGCGGCTTCCCAGACAGATGTGGCGCTTTGTTTTATCGAGGACAGAGCAGACCCGGTTTTCTTAAAACGTATCCGGGAGAGACTGGATCGGATTCAGGTGGATGCCCTGACCATGAGCCAGGAGAGCCTCTCAGAGTGTCTTTTTAGTGGAAAATGGTACAATCCGTTTCCAAAATTTAAGCACACAGAGCGACCGGACGCAGCGACTGCGCAGCTTTTGGAGGGGAATCTGGTAATCCTGGTGGACAATGCGCCTTCGGCGCTGATTATGCCGACCACAATCTTTGATGTGATGGAGGAGGCGGACGATTATTATTTTCCGCCTGTTACCGGAAGCTATCTGCGCATAACCCGTATGCTGATTGCTGTGGTGACGTATCTGTGGACGCCGTTGTTTCTGCTCCTGATACAGAACCCTGAGTGGATACCGGAGTGGCTGTCCTTTATTGCGTTAGAGGAGGAAAGCCACGTGCCGCTGATTGTGCAGTTTCTTATTCTGGAGTTATCGATCGATGGCCTGCGCCTTGCCACTGTCAATACACCAAATATGCTGAGTACGCCGCTGAGCGTTCTGGCAGGTATCGTGATGGGAGAGTATGCGGTACAGAGCGGGTGGTTCAACGCGGAAGTGCTTCTGTATATGGCGGTTGTGGCGTTGGCAAGCTATACCCAGCCAAACTATGAAATGGGGTACGCGTTGAAATTTATGCGGATGATAACCCTGGTACTGACCGCCGCATTTGGTCTGTGGGGCTTTATTGCGGGGCTCGTGATTTTGCTCGCTGTACTTCTGACGAATAAATCCGTTTCGGGAAGCAGTTACCTGTATCCGTTAATCCCGTTTGACTGGAAGGTGTTGAAAAGATTACTGGTCAGACCGAGATTGTCTGACAGGAAGCAAGAGCGGCACTGAGAAAACGATAAAATTTTAAGTCGGATCAGCACTTCCTGAAAAAGTGCTTCGAAGAGGAAGCCAGATTGAAAAACAGCCCCGACGATGTAATCGGATCGTTCGGGGCTGTGTGCAGTGATGATTTAGAATAAGATCTCCTGCTGAAATCAAAGAAACGGAAATCCTTTTTACGGTGTCAGTCTGTTGGGACCGCGGAAGAGGAACATGGCGTCCTTAATTCCTAAATCCAGCAACAGCATGGTCAAACGGTCCACGCCGAGACCAAAACCGCCGTGGGGCGGGCAGCCGTATCTGAAGAATTCCAGGTAGAATTTGATATCTTCGCCCAGACCCATTTCCTCCGCCTGTTTTTTCAGGATTTCGTAACGATGCTCTCTCTGGGCGCCTGTCGTGATCTCTACGCCGCGCCACACCAGGTCGTAGCCCATGGGAATGCCGTTTTCGTCTCTCATGTGATAGAAGGCACGTTTTTCGGGGCCAAAACCGGTGACAAAGAGGAACTCATGACCGTATTTTTCCTGCACCCAGCGATAGCTCAGCTGCTCGGCCTCAGTTGTCATATCATTTTTTTCGCTCTCGTCCACGGTGTACCCGTAGTTTTTCTCCAGTTCGTCATAAAGCGTATGAAGATCCACGGTGGGGAAGGGGAGCATGGGAACAATTACTTCCTTTCCGAAAGATTCTTTGATTTGATCTCCATATTTCTCTTTAACCTCTTTTAACATATGGGTCAGAAGTTCGGCCTCCAAATCCATAACATCCTGATAGGAGTTGATATAGCTGAACTCCAGGTCAAAGCCGGTGAACTCGGTGGTGTGACGGTTGGTGTAGGATTTCTCTGCACGGAAAACCGGACCGACTTCAAAAATCCGCTCAAATCCGCTGGCCATAGCCATCTGTTTATAAAACTGCGGACTTTGGGCCAGATATGCGGAACGGTCAAAATATTTGACCTCAAAAACATCAGCTCCGCTCTCGGAAGCAGCGCCGATCAGCTTCGGCGTGTGAATCTCAATGAAGTTGTGGTTCAACAGATACTGGCGCATGGAATTGACCATGACGGTCTGTACCTGGAACAGAAGCTGATTTTCATCCGTGCGCAGGTCAATCCAGCGGTAGTCAATGCGCTGGTCGATGCTGGAGCGCTCCACAGCCTTTTTCTTTTTGGTGGCCGGGATGGCTTTGCGCGCGATAGGCAGAGCGTCCGCGATTGATTCAATCCTAATGTCAGTCGGGATGACCTCCGCGCCTCCCATCTTTACATATTCATTTGCAATTACAGTGCCGGTCACGGAAATCACAGAGTCCGGTGTCAGCTGTGCCGTGATTTCGCTCAGTGCAGGCAGCTTTTCCTTTTCTAGGGTGACCTGAATTCTGCCGGTGATGTCTTTTAAGACAATAAACGTCATATATTTGCTGTCACGCAGATTGTCGATGAAGCCCTGCAGCAGCACTTCGGTGCCGGGCGCCTTGAGCGCGTCCGCGATGTAAGTCCTGTTCATACTTTTTCCTCCAGTGTCATAAAATAATCACTATTCTGAATACTACCTCAATTTCTGAAAAACTGCAACCAAAAGTTATCTGTTTTGTGTGTTCCCGTCAAAACAATGGTAACACTGATAGCGGCTGTGACGATTACAGGTTGCTTTTTTAAACGGCGTCATGTAAAATGATGTCCAGACGAAGGATAATCGGCAGTATGAAAAATCTGCCGGAGAGGACGTACAAAGAATGATCAGATTAACTGTGTTTACGCCAACGTACAACCGGGCGCATCTGCTTCCACGCGCCTATGAGGCCATGAAGCGTCAGACCAACAAAAATTTTATCTGGATGATTATTGATGACGGATCGACTGATAACACGGGTGAAATGGTAAAAAGCTGGATGGAGCAGGAGAAGGATTTTCAGATCGAGTATTACTATCAGGAAAATGGCGGAAAGTATACGGCTTATAATGCAGCAATCGCGCGTATCTGGACGGAACTGAGCGTCTGCATCGATTCGGATGATTATATGCCGGACGATGCGGTGGAGAAGATTCTGACCTTCTGGGAAGAAAACGGTTCAGATCAGTATGCCGGTATCGTAGGTCTGGATTATTATGCAGATGGCAGCGGTATTGTGGGAGGAGACCCGCTGCCTGATTTGAAGTCTGTGAATCTGATCGATCTTTTAATCGGGAAATATCCGATCCATAATGGTGACAGGACGGATGTGGTGCGCACGGAGCTTTATAAAAAATACGCACCGATGAAGGTTTTTGCGGGTGAAAAATATTTTGAAACCCATTATCTCCATCTGCAGATCAGTTTAAGCTATGATTTTCTGGTTATGAATGAGAATCTCAGGTTTGTGGAGTATCAGCCGGACGGACTGAGCAACAGTGTGTTCAAAATTTACCGCAACAGCCCGAACAGCTTCATCGAAACCAGAAAGCTGTATCTGAGTTTTCCGGATACTTCTTTCAAATTTAAATTCAGGCATTCTGCGCATCTGGTCTCCAGCTGTATTCTGGCCGGTAAATTCACGAAGGTTTTACAGGAATCTCCCTGTCCTGGAATCACATTTTTGGCAATTC
>JAJPXG010000125.1:4404-6899 GCA_021205565.1 Lachnospiraceae bacterium
CCGTTTGGGGCGGCGCTGACGCTTGTCGTTTTATGGAAAACCCGGTCCGTGAAATGATTCAACTTTGATACAATTTCTTAAAGAAAAAATAAGAATCTCCCTGTTGACTTTCCTGTCGATTCAATGGTAGCATGAGATTACGTTCCGGTTATCCGGACATAATCTGTGACTTAGAATCGCAGCCGCGCGTAAAGGCTGCGGTATGATGGATATAGAGTATCGGGGGAATTTTTAAAGTGAATAACAAACACAGGGTGATATTGCTTGCGGTGATATTGGCTTTACTTGGTCTGGCGGCAGGCATAGGGCTGGGATATCTGATTGGCTCTTTTGTATTGTAGATGAACTGCATTTCTGGCAGTTATTCTTCTTTGTGAACAAGTGTGACAGGCATTTTCAGATGCCTGATTTGCGGTAAATGGAATCACAGCCGCTTTTTGTACGGCTGCAAATCAATAAGTTTTTGCCTCACGCAGGACTCACACCTTTTAGGGAGTGAAGCCTTCCGGGGCGTATTTGTGTTTTATAAATTTCCTGATGACAGGCCGTTGTTTAACGGCCTTTTTAAGCACCTTTTTTATGCCCTCACATACAATAATATTAAAATGAATACCGTTTTATGAGAGGAATGTATGCAGGATTATCATTTTGATGAGCAGTTTGAGCGCTTTCCGCTTGCGATGGCCTATGTGCCCTGGCAGCACATTACCAAAGTTTACGAGAACCTGGAACAGGCATACCGTACCGGCACTATTTTTCCGGAGCTTGACAAACCCTTTACCGGAAGGAGGTGCTGCGGCAATGGGAGATAACTCTAAAAAATGCGAGGCATTCAACACAATCGGCATGGTGGACTTCCTGCTGACAGACATGCAGCTTTATCTGGATACGCATCCCCATGATAAAAACGCCATCGACTACTATCAGTATTATGTGGGCGTGAAAAAAAATCTGGTCAGGGAATATGAGGACAAATATGGTCCCATCACTGCGCAGGGTTCCCGCGGCAACACTATGTTCACCTGGGCGGAGGAACCGAACGCATGGGAAGGAGTGTGCGGCTGATGTTTTGCTATGAAAAGAGATTGGAATTTCCGGTTAAAATCTGTCAGCCTGATGCAAGAACCGCGCAGGCCATTATCAGCCAGTTCGGCGGTCCGGACGGCGAGCTTTCCGCCAGCATGCGGTATTTAAGCCAGCGCTTCTCCACTCCCTACCGGGAGGTTGCCAATTTGCTCACGGATATAGGCACTGAGGAGCTGGCTCATTTAGAGATGATCGGCGCGATCGTTTACCAGCTGACAAAGGATCTCTCCATGGAGGAGATCGAAGCCTCCGGCTTTGACAAATACTATGTGGATCACACGCTCGGCATCTGGCCGCAGGCCGCGGGCGGCATTCCCTTCAATGCCTGTGAATTCCAGTGCAAGGGAGATGTGCTGACGGATCTGTATGAGGATATGGCAGCAGAGCAGAAGGCCAGGAGCACTTACGACAATATTCTGCGCCTGATCGATAATCCGGATGTTATCGCTCCGCTTCGCTTCCTGCGGGAGCGGGAAATTGTACACTTCCAGAGATTTGGTGAAGCCTTGAGGCTCTGCCAGGAGAAGCTGAATGAGAAAAATTTCTATGCCTTTAATCCGGGATTTGACAACTGTGAATAAAGACAAATTGTTTTTCCTTTGTTCCTGACGAGACAGGAAGCTACCGTATGAGACACGGTGGGGCTGTGAGAATTCTGGAACTTTGCACGCCTGCGGCTATAAATCATAGACAAACCGCGCAATTGGATGAGCCTCTGCCTGAAAATGGCAGGGGTTCTTTTCTTTGCGAAGATATCCGAAAGGCCAAAAAGAGTTATTAAAAATATTTTTAGCTTGCCGGAGCGGTGACGAAGGAGGGCGGCGTCGGTATTATTTCATCCGCGCAGATCGGTTTTTGGGAAGAGGATTTCGGAAAGCGTCCGATTAACGGACGCTTTTGGGGTATAGGATTGATTTGTCAACAAAGCCGCAGAATGATGGTGAAAATATTTCACTTGCCTGAATTTTGAGAGCATGCTACAATCTGAAATCAAGATGATAGGAGCTGGAGGCACGAACGTGAATGATGTTTCAAAGGTTTTGATCAGGAGAGAGCATATGGAACAGACATTGAGTGAACGATTTGAATTCAGAAGCATTTTGCCTGGCGAGGGCGGGCAGACCGCTGAAATCGAGAGTATCTGTTTTCCGCCAAATGAGGCATGCTCTGAGAAGATGATGCTTGAGCGTGTGGCTGCAGCGCCGGAAATGTTTCTGGTGGCGGTGGATAAAAAGACCGGGCTGATTGCGGGATTTTTGAATGGACTGGGAACGAATGAGGAGAAATTCCGCGACGAGTTTTTCGTGGACGCAGGGCTTAATGACGCTTCAGGGGAGAATGTGCTGTTGCTGGGGCTGGATGTACTTCCTCAATATCGCGGGCAGGGGCTGGCAAGGGAGATTGTGCGC
>JAJPXG010000015.1:0-27705 GCA_021205565.1 Lachnospiraceae bacterium
AATGTTGCATTTATTTTCGGTCGAATTTTGTGCACTTTACATAATTCTGGAAAAAATTTGACGCAAATTTTACTTTTGTAATGTGTCAAAGAACTATAATTTCAGGAAATGGTCTTCTGCCAGCAAACAGATTCTGGAGATACGGATATGCTGATTGATAATACTGTCATGTATACAAAGGAAATGAAAATTGAAATCGGGGCTCCGGGCAAAAGCCTCTATTATTTTTTCGACTATGACGACCGGTCCTTTCCCATCAATATGGAGTTCCAGCACTTTCACCCCTTTTATGAGATCTGCATTTATCTGGACCGGGAGGCCGGGCACATCATCGATGGAATCTGGTATGATATGCGCTGCTGCGATATCGTCCTGCTGCGCCCCGCCCTGCTGCACAAAACCGTCTATCCGGAAGGAGATCCCTGCAAGCGTCTGATCATCCAGTTCAGCATTCCTTCCATGCGCAGCCATTTTCTGGATGACTGTATGAAAACTGTATACAGCCTCTTTGAGGCGGACTGCCCGATTTACCGTTTCGAGGGAGGGCAGAAACGAGCCGTTTTGGATAAAATCAACGATATCTGGCGCCTGGCCCAGGCGCCGAATGAACTGACCGAGCTGTCGATCCACAATAAATTCGTGGAATTTTTAAGCACGATGTGGCTTTACCGTGACCACAATACCTACTCCAACAATGCCGCACTCCATGGGATCACCGACAAAGTCTACGATATTACCGCCTACATCCACAGGCATTACCCTGAGCCCCTGTCCTTAGAACAGATTTCCAGGGAATTTTACATCAGCAGCTATTATCTGTCCCATCAGTTTAAGGAGATCACCGGTTTCTCCTTTACGCAGTATGTGCAGATGACCCGCGTTTCCAACGCGCAGGCGCTCCTCATGTCCTGTGATGACTCCATCACAGACATCGCGCTCCAGTGCGGTTTTACCAGTTTTTCCCAGTTTAACCGGGTGTTCAACAAATTCGTGGGCAAGTCCCCTTCCCTGTTTCGGAAGGAGGCAAAGGACATCGGTCTTGGAATTCCCGCCTTTGCGGGAAACTTCTCCGACGCCTTTCCTCCTGGTCAGTCCTTTTCTACAGTCCCGTCTTCTCCGCAATAAAATTGCGGGCGCGGATCGCGTATTCCAGCGGATTGGCCTTTGCCGGATCCTGCTCCGCCTCCACTAGCATCCAGCCCTGGTAGCCGGACTTCTCTAACACCTCGAAAATGGGGGCAAAGTCAATGCAGCCGTCTCCCGGGACGGTAAAGGCGCCCAGACGCACGCCCTCCAGGAAGCTTAAGTTTTCGCTTTTTACTTTTTCCACCATCTGCGGGCGGATGTCCTTTAAGTGGACATGTTTGATTCTGCCCGCATACTTTTTCACCATTTCAAGCGGGTCCACGCCGCAGTACGCAAAGTGCCCCGTGTCATACAAAAGGCTCACATACTGCGGATCGGTCTGACTCATCAGCCGCTCCGTCTCCTCCGCATCCTGCACCACAGTTCCCATGTGATGGTGATAGGTCAGAGAAATACCGTATTCCTCCAGGGCAATCTTTCCCAGTCTGTTTAAGCCATCGCAGAGCGTTTCCCACTCCGCGTCATTCATCACATATTTTTCGCCGAATATCGGAACGGCTTTTCCCTGAATGCTGTAACTCTGCTCGGAGAAGCCGATGATTTTGCTTCCCATGGCTTTGAGAACAGCAAGCTGCGCCCGGCAGTCCTTCTCCACCTCCTCAAAGGGCATTGTCAGAAGGAAGGAAGAAAACCACTGATTACAGATCTGAAGTCCTCTCAGGTCCAGCGCCTTTTTCAATACCGCCGGATCTCCGGGATATTTATTTCCCACCTCGCAGCCCGAAAAACCGGCCAGCGCCATCTCGCTGACACACTGCTCAAAGGTATTCTCCGCGCCCAGATCCGGCATATCATCGTTGGTCCAGGCAATCGGAGCAATCCCCAGCTTTACACCATTATGGTCAAACATCGCTTTTCTCCTTTACTGAATTTCCGAAATCTGAACCGGCCTGTGCTCCTGTAAGGATTTCTGCGCAGCAAGTCCCATCAGCACGGGCTGCAGACCATCCTCCGCATTTAACGGCGTCTCCTTATCATTCACAATTGCATCGACGAATGCGGCAATCTCTTTTCCATAAGCGTCCATGTAACGCTCCAGGAAGAAATGGAGCGGTTTCTCCGCCGTGACCCCGTCCTCATTGCTGATCACGGCACTGGAAGCACTGTCATTAGAGGTCAATACCATGCCTTTGGAGCCGAACACCTCCGCCCGCTGGTCATATCCGTACACGGCTTTTCTGCTGTTGTCAATCACCGCGATGGCTCCGTTTTCCATCTGCAGGGTAATGACGGCGGTATCCACATCTCCCGCCTCACCGATGGCAGGGTCCACCAGATTTGCCGCCTGGGCATAGACTTCGACAGCATTGCAGCCGGCCAGGAAGCGCGCCATATCAAAGTCATGAATGGTCATATCCAGGAACATACCCCCGGAAACCTTCACATAATCGATTCCCGGCGGCTCCGGGTCTCTGGAAGTAATCTTGATGATCTGGGGCGTACCGACCTTTCCGGAGGCCACCGCCCGCTGCACCGCCTCAAAATTGTGGTCAAAGCGGCGGTTAAAGCCGACCTGATATTTCAACCCTGTCCCCTCAAGGGCCGCCAGGACTTCCTTGATTCTGCTCACATCATGGTCGATGGGTTTCTCGCAGAACACATGCTTTCCCGCCTGAATGGCCTTAACGGAAATCGGGGAATGGGTGTCCGTGGAGGAGCAGATCAAAACCGCGTCAATCTCCGGGTCGTTGATCACATCCATGTAGTCCTTTGATGTTTTTTCCACGCCCATGCTCTTTGCCCAGGCCGCAGTCTCCTCGCTCATATAGGGATCCGCGGCGGTTTTAATGACTGCGTCCTTTACTCTGGTGGAAATGCTGGTGATGTGCACCTTTCCGATTCTTCCCACACCGATAATACCTAATTTGATCATGTTCTTCCTCCTCCTTTTTTACCACAATGCCCTGTACAGCGCTTTTACATCTTCTATGGAAACCTCGCGTCTGGTGTTGCCGGGGCTGCCGCTGTCCATGGCGTCCTGCGCCATCTTGTCGATCACCTTAAAGAATTCCTCTCTCTGAATGCCGTATTCCTCCAGCGTCGGAATCTGCAGCTCCTTCGTCAGGTTTATGACCGACCCCAGGAATTTTCGG
Source organism: Lachnospiraceae bacterium (assembly GCA_021205565.1). GTDB lineage: Bacteria > Bacillota > Clostridia > Lachnospirales > Lachnospiraceae > RGIG6307. The sequence goes on from JAJPXG010000015.1 coordinate 3,240, forward strand.
GCTGCCGCCTCATCGCTGTCAGATGAATCCGCCGCGCCGATCAGCCTTCCCAGCTCCCCGAAACGATCATACGCGCCCTCCAGCGCAAAGCCCAGGCAGACCTTCATCAGCATGGCGTTGGAAATTCCGTGGGCCACATGGAACAGGGCTCCGATGGGCCGGCTCATACCGTGAATAATCGTCACGGAGGAATTATTGAAGGCCACGCCCGCTTCCAGCGCCGCAATGGACATCTGCGTGCGCGCCTCCTCATTGCTCCCGTCATGGAAGGCCACGGGCAGCCATTTGAAAATCCTTTTTACCGCGGAGACCGCAAAGGTGTCCGACATGGGCTGCGCCTTCCGGGAGGTATAAGCTTCCACACAGTGACAGAGGGCGTCAAGGCCGGTGGCCGCTGTGACACCGGCCGGTGCCGTCATGGTAAACTGGGGATCAATGATCGCCAGATCCGGCATCAGCACCGCGCCTTTTAACAGCATTTTGATATCCTTTTCGGTATCGGTGATGATGGTGAACTGCGTCGCCTCGGAGCCGGTACCTGCTGTGGTGGGAATGGCCGCCATAGGCGGCATGTCCGCCTCGATTACCTTCCCCATATAATCTGAAATACTGCCGCCCTTTTTTACAAGAGCACCTATCGCTTTCATCGTATCGATGGGGCTGCCGCCTCCCAAAGCCACCAGAAAATCACAGTGATTTGTAAGATACGCTTCCAGTCCGGCCGCAACCATGATGTCGGTCGGCTCCCCGGTCACGCCGTCAAAAACCACCGGTTCCATCCCCTCTTCTTTTAATACCGTCTCCACCTTCGCGCAGTTTCCAAGCTGCACCATCATGGGGTCTGTGACCAGCAGAGGTTTCTTTCCCATTTTCCCCAGTGCTTTTTTTGCTTCCGTCAAAGCACCTGTCCCGGAGATAATCTGTCCGGGCATGATAAATTGTGCTGCCATCTATTCTCCCTTCCGGCTTAGCATGCTTCCTTTTCAGGCGGCTGCAAAGCCATTTTACCGCTCTTTTTCCCTGTTTTGCACGATCCGCTTCACATTCTGCCCTTCACGGGCTGCCCGTATTTCAGAACTCCGCCTCGTGCATCCACACATACCGCTCGTCCTCGCAGCGGTCCGTCTGCAGCCATGGATTCCCGTCGATATGCCGGATCATCCAGCAGGTATACATCTGAAAACCCGGCGCTACCGCCTGGGGATGCAGCTCTCCGCCCGGAATGGCACTGAAGCTGCCGTCCACACTCTTGAACACCTGATCGCCCACGAAGCTGGCGCCAAAGCCCTCCGGCCGGTCAAAGAGGAAATAATAGGTTTCCGGCTGCGGATGCCTGTGGGGAAGATAGCCGGACCAGTTGCCCCTGTCGTTCAGCACTTCTCCCAGAACCATATTGGAAAGGGGCTCAATCTCATGATCAAAAATGGTATTCACCCGCCGCTTCGCCACATTGCCGAACTTTCCCACGCTGGAATACACCCATGGTGCGTCCTCAGGCGCGTGAAGCCTTGAGGGAAAACGCTTCTCATTTCTGGTGCACTGCACCAGAATCTGGCTGGGTGCCTGTGCCTTCACACAGACCCGAACCCCACAAGCAACATGCAGGCACCAGGGGCCTTCCGTAAACACATCCTTACGGCTGACCGTTTCTGTCTTTCCTTCCCATTCATATGTAACCCTGCCCGTCAGGAGCAGGACCGCAATCTCCTCGCCGTTTCTTAAAAAACAGCAGGTCTCCCCCGTTTTCATCCGATAGACCCGGATATCCATCATCATGGCGCTGTACTCATTATCGTAGGTCGTCAGAATCTTTTCCCCATGCCGGTCAAATTCCGGATAACCAAACACCTTGCTCATATGCTCACACTCCTTCGTACCTTCTTCTTTTCTATCTGCTGCCCGTTGCTTCGCAAATATAATCTGTCTGTTCAGAGTTTTACATACACCTTTTAATATTTCCTCACCCTGGCGCGATGCTCCATCACATCCTCACGGGCTTTCATCACGCTCTCTTTCTCAGATACCTCAGCTATGCCCACATTCCACCACGACTCATATCCATCCGTCATGGTCTTGGGCAGGACTTTCAGATCAAACAGACAGCTTCTGTTCTGCTCTTTCGCATCCTCAAGCGCCTCCACAAGCTCCTCCACCGTGCGGCAGGTATAGCTTTTCAGGCCATATCCTTCGCCGATTTTCGCATAATCCACCAAAAGCAGGTCGCCCGTGGGCTTCTTGCCGTCCGTACAGCGGAACTCTGTTGCCAGAGAACCGATCCCGTTGTTCATCTCCAGGTTGTTAATGCAGCCAAAGCCGCAGTTGTCAAACACCAGAATATTGACCTTTAACCGCTCCTGGCGGATGGTCATGATCTCGCTGTGAAGCATCTGGAAGCTCCCATCCCCCACCAGCGCGTAAACCTCATGGTCAGGCTCCGCCATTTTGACCCCGAGTGTGGCCGCCACCTCATATCCCATGCAGGAATAACCGTACTCGGCGTGATACCCGCCTCTGTAATCGGTCTTCCACATTCTCTGCAGACAGCTGGGCAGGGAACCTCCCGCCGTGATGATGACAGCATCCTCCTCTATGGTCCGGTTGATGGCCGCAAGCGCCGCCGTCTGGGTCAGGACACCGCCGGTCAGGTTCACAAACTCCGGAATTGTGCGCGGGTCTCTGGCCGAGACAATCGGCTCAAAATTCTCCCCCGTGTAGGCGATATTCCCCAGCCGCTCAAGCTCCCGGTTCCACTTTTCCTTCGCCTCTGTGATTTCATTTACATAGGAAGAAACATATCTTCTCTCCTTAAGCTTCCCGGCCAATGCCTCCAAAGTTGCCTTCGCGTCTCCCACCGCCCGGATCGCGTCCATTTTAAACGCGTGATAACGGCAGTTGTTGATGGTCAGGAAACGGACCTTTTCATTCTGATATAAATATTTGGAGCTGGTGGTAAAATCGGTGAGCCGCGAGCCCACCGCGATCACCACGTCCGCCTCCTTTGCGATCTCATTGGCGGCGGAGGTTCCCGTCACACCAATGCCGCCGAGGCAGTACGGATGGCTGGACTTGCAGGCGCTCTTGCCCGCCTGCGTCTCCCCGAAGGGGATATGAAATTCCTCGCAGAAATGCTCCACTGTCTCCCCGGCTCCGGAATATTTCACCCCGCCGCCCACTATGAGGAGCGGGTGCTTTGCCCCCGCGATCAGAGCCGCGGCGTCCTCAAGCTCTTCCTCCCCGCCCACGGGGGGGGTAATGCGGTACAGCTTTTCACAAAAAAGGACTCCGGATAGTCATATGCCTCCCCCTCCACATCCTGGGGCAGGGCAATACAGCAGGCACCGGTTTCCGCGGGATCCGTCAGTACCCGCATGGCGGAAATCAGCGCCGTCATCACCTGTTCGGGCCGCTCAATCCTGTCCCAGTATTTGCATACCGGCTTAAAGGCATCGTTGGTGGTCACTGCCAGGCTTGAACTGTCCTCCAGCTGCTGAAGCACCGGGTCCGGCTGCCTGGAGGCAAAAGAATCCGCCGGAAACACCAGCAGGGGAATATTGTTCACAGTCGCCGTAGCGCAGGCCGTGACCATATTGGCCGCGCCGGGGCCGATGCTGGAGGTGCAGGCGATAATCCTTTTGCGGTTGCTCTGCTTGGCGAAGGCGATGGCCGCGTGGCACATTCCCTGCTCATTCCTGCCCTGCATCACCTTCAGCTCTCCCGGGTTGGTATCCAGTGCCTCCCCCAGCCCCACCGCAATCCCATGGCCGAAAATCGTGAAAAATCCCTCCACAAAGCGGTTTTCCACTCCGTCCATGGAAACATACTGCTGGTTTAAAAAGTGGACAATTGCCTGGGCAGTTGTCATTCGAATTGTTTTTTCCATAAAACCCCTTTCTTTCCTCTGTGGGCCGTCATCGCACCACACAGCTTCCTCCTGTCGCCATCCGGCGATCATTTTTACAGTCAACTCTCTTTACTCACCCGCGGGCAACCATTTCCCCGTATAATTTCTTTTCTTCCTCAATAAACGCTCTGACGGTCTCAGTGTCCGGCAGATCATCGGAGCAGTTATTGCTGCGCACCATCATGGAAGCCTCCGCAGAACCGAACTCCAGGCATTCTGTCATATCCCAGCCCTGATACAGCCCATAGAGAAAGCCCGCAGCGTATCCGTCCCCGCCGCCAAAGCCTTTTCTGGCCTGCACCGGGAATGGCTTTACGGAATATACACTGCCGTCCTAGGTATAGGCCGCTGAGCCCTGCTTTCCGTGCTTGATCACCACAATCTTCGCATGATATCCCTGCCACAGGGCAGCGCTTTCTTCATCCGTCATGCCCGGATTCACCAGCCTCTCCATCAGGTCGAATTCCTCCCTGGAGCCCATGATGATATCCGCCTCTTTTCCCACTGCCGCGTAATAGATGGAGATTTCATCCGGATTTTTCCAGTTATAGGCGCGGTAATCGATATCAAAAATCACCCGCGTGCCAACTCTTTTCGCCAGCATTACCGCCTTTAAGGCCGCCTCCCTGGAAGGGCTTTCCGACAGCGCGGTACCCGAAATCAGAAGTGCTTTCGCACTGCCGATGTATGCCTCATCCACATCCTCCACAGAAAGCTGTAAATCCGCGATACAGTTGCGGTACATCAGAATGCTGCTCTCATTGGGAGAAAGCATCTCCGTGAAGGTCAACCCCAGCTTCTGTCCTCCCGTGCACCTGGTAATATGGGACGTGTCAATGCCCTTTTCATCAAAGTATTCTGTCACAAAATCCCCAAACTGGTCATCGGAAACCTTGCCCAGAAAGCCGGCCTTCATCCCATGCCTGGTGACGCCAACCGCAATATTGGCCGGGGAACCGCCCACAAATTTTTCAAATACATGGACCTCTTTTAACGGTTTGAACTCTTCCTTCACCCGGTCATTGTAAGCCGGGTTAAAATCAATGGCAACGCGCCCTAAAAGAATCAGATCCAATGGCCTTCCTTCCTCAAGATCAATATATCCCATTCCTCTTATCCTCCTTCGTGCGTGCTTTTTTGCGTGCTTATGCGTGTCATCTGCTTTTCATTTATCATATCACGCCTGCTCAAAAGGCACAAGTGATTTTCTCATTCTTCCGGCATTTTTTTGTCAACTATGTACAAAAATTCGGATCGCATTATCTCGTTTGATGGTTATTAAAGCAATTTGGTTATTGACCCGCTTGGCAATCTGTGCTAAATTCGAGATAGAATATTTTGCGTGCTTTTTTATTTCAGGCAAGTTCATCAGAGAACAGGAGGAAATTGAAATGTGTGATGTGACCACGACAGGAGAATCCATGAAATTCACAATTGATACAAAGGAAAATAAACTCTATCTGGAAGAGCTGGCGCAGGAGCTTTTAAAATTTGCCGTCCATTTCCCGTCCCCCGGCGGAAGCGCCTACTATCTGCACGACGACGGTTCGCCGTGGGTGGAGAAAACGCTGGACAACTACGAGACCTGCAGGATGATTCACAGCTACTGCATCGGCTCCTTTTTAGGATTCCCCAACAGCCTGGAGCTGGTTGCGGCAGGGCTTAAAAGCCTGAACGGGGAAATGGAGGATAAAGTCAACGGAGGATGGTATACCAGCATTTACGCGGATGGAACAGGGGTTGCGAACAAGCTGTGCTACGCCCATGCCTTCGTCATTCTGGCCGCTTCTTCCGCCTTACTCGCGGGCATGGATGGCGCGAGGGAACTGTTTGACCGGGCAGTTTTCGTTTTTGACAAATACTATTGGGATGAAGAAGAAGGTCTGAGCTGGGATACCTGGAACGATGATTTCACAGTACTCGACCCCTACCGCGGCATCAATTCCAACATGCACACAGTGGAGGCTTTTCTGGCCGCCGCGGATGTGACCGGTGAGGAGAAATACCGCGTCCGGGCAGGCCGGATCATTAATCACGTGGTAAAGTGGGCTGAGGGAAACAACTGGCGGCTTCCGGAGCATTACACCAGCGACTGGGTGCCCGATCTGGAGTGCAACAGGGACAAACCGGATGATCAGTTCAAACCCTACGGCGCTACGCCCGGCCACGGAATTGAGTGGGCCAGGTTGATCACGCAGTGGGCACTGTCCACTTATCCAGAGCAACCGGAGAAATACGGCCCCTATGTGGAAGCGGCTGAAAAGCTTTTTAACCGTGCGGTAAAAGACGGTTGGAACGTGGATGGTGCCAGAGGAATTGTCTATACAACGGACTGGAACGGAACGCCCGTGGTGCATGACCGGATGCAGTGGACATTGGCCGAAGGAATCAATACCTCCGCTGTTCTCTACAGAGTGACCGGCAAAACGGAATATGCCGCTTACTATCATGATTTTCTGCAATATCTGGAGGAAGAAGTAAGAGACCATCAGTACGGCAACTGGATTCATCAGCTGGACCAGCACAACCACAAGCTTGAAACTGTCTGGCCGGGGAAGCCGGACATCTATCATGCGCTGCAGTCCATGCTGATTCCCTACTGCGACCCTTCCGTGTCTGTAGCAGTGGCTGTCCATAATAAAACAATCCTTTAAAATGGAAATCCCGGTCGTATCATTACGGCCGGGATTTTACCTGCAATTATGATAAAAACCGTGCTTCATTTCCCCAACGCAGGATAAAATTCCACGCAGTCTTCTGTATCCGTGATCTGTGAAAAAACAGCTTTCATATCGTCGTCAATCATCACCTTCAGATCGGAAAAGGAAATCCGCTCCGCGCTGCGGACATATACAGCCGCCGCGTTTTTATCCGAAAGCATATCCGTTCCCGAACAGGGCCGTAAATCATGACTGCCCTGGGGCCAGTCCGTGCATTTTTTCAGATGCAGAGAAACCCGCTCAAACTGAATATCCTGAATGTTTAAGGACTTATCTCCATAAATGAAAATACCGTTTTCTCCCTCACAGTATATATTTGAGAACAGAACATTTCGTATGTAACCGATATTCGTTTCTTCACTGCGCCTGACGGCAGTAATGGCAATGGGCTCTGCCCTCCCCCACCAGTGAGCCGGGGAGAACAGTCTTGTACTGATCGTCAGATTGGAAAAAATAACGTTCTCAATGCACCCCTGATCACGCAGCTGCAGAGAAATTCCCCTGTTGGAGTGGTGGATGCTGCAGTTCTCTATTGTAATATTCCGAAATGGGGCCTCGCTTTCTGTCCCGAATTTAATCGCGGCGCTGGTCGAAACCAGGGTGCAGCCGCTCACGGTAATATTCTCACAGGGGCCATATTCCATGGCATGCGCGGTGTTTTTAAAGACAATGCAGTCATCCGCCGATTCAATGTGGCAGTTGGAAATCCGTACATTTTTACAGTGGTCCGGATCAATCCCGTCGCAATTTGCCATCCGCAGGCTGTTCAGGATACGAATTCCGTCAATCAGAACATCCTCGCAGCCGACCATGTGTACCGTCCAGAACGCACTGTTGGTGAGCGTAACCTGCTGCAGTGTCAGGTGGGAAACATTTTTTAAAAAGAGAAGCGGAATCCTCGGATAAAAGCTGCCGTCGATATGCCAGGGTGTCACTGTTCCATAGAAAATCTCTTCATTCCCATCAATTTTCCCATAGCCGGTGATGGAAATATATTCACAGTCCCTCGCATACAGAAAATAAAGCGCAGGCGCCCCGGCATAGTCACATTTCTCATAGGTGGGTCTGGAGATGTCGGCAGGCCTCTCGTCCTGCAGCCCCATGAGATTGTAATCCGCAAGGCTGTCGCTGCCCTTTAATACGGCGCCCATTTCCAGATGCAGCTCCACAAAAGAACGGAGAAACAGCGTTCCTGCCCGATAAATATGCCCGCTCTCCCGTACAACGCGTCCGCCGCCATTTAAATGGCAGTCGTCAACAGCCGCCTGAATCGCCTGCGTGTCATTGGTGATGCCATCGCCCAGCGCACCGTATTCCCGTACATGATAGTCCATATGGTTCCTCCTGAGTCTGTCGTTTTAAATGTATGATTTCGCGTGCTGTTCAGCTTCTGCCTGTTTCAGTATATATTATATTTCGTTCGGATACTGATGTCCGTATACATCAGGGAATTCTCCGGCTCTCTGCCGCGGCCAACCTTATCCGCCAGCAGCAAAACCGCCCGGTATCCCTGCACATAGCATTCCTGGTCAATCAGCAGATCAATCGTCCCATCGCGCAGAAGGCAGGCATTTTTGGGCGTCAGATCATAAGCAATGACAAACGGTTTTCTATCCGGGCGAAGCTGTCTGAAAGCGTCAGCAAGCCCCGCCTGCCCGCCGGAGGTCACAAATATCCCCTTTAATTCCGGATACACGGTCATCGTCTGTAAAACAATACGCTCCACTTCCTGTGTCTTATCAGAGCTGCTCTGCACGCCCACCAGCTCCATCCCGGGGAAGTCCGCCTTCAGTGTCTCCACAAAACCATCTACCCGCCGACTCCCGGCCTCATTGGAAAAGCTTCCTGTAATCACAAGTATCTTTCCCTCTCCGCCTGCCATCAGACCCATCAGACCCGCGGCGGTAGCGCCGCTCCTGCGGTTGTCCAGTCCCACAAAGCAGAGCCGGTCTGTCCCGGCGATATCGGAATTGAACGTAATCACCGGAATACCCTGTCCGGAAATCTGATTCAGCTTCTGACGTATGCTGTCGCTGCTGACCGGCATGATTGCAAGGGCATCGATTCCTTCCTGCAGCAATTCATCAATCTGTCCCAGCTGCTCATCCGCGTCCACACCCTCGCTCTCTCTCATCAACACCCGGATGTCCCGGCTTTCGAGTTCATCGCTGACAGCATGAAGGCCTTTATGTACCTCGATCATAAAGGAAGCACCGCAAAGCTGTGTAATCACACCGATTTTTCTTTTTCCCATTTTCCTGACAGCAGAAGAGCTTCCCGAAACTCTTCCTCTTTTCGGTACATAATCCAGTTCTTTTGCAATCCGCTCAATTTCTGCGGCAGTATCAGGCGCAATTCTGCCCCTGTGATTTAAGGCCCTGTCTACCGTTCCTCTGGACACTCCGGCCAGCTGCGCAATCTGTTGTATTGTTCCGGCCATGCTCTCCCCACTGTTCTTTCTGATTGTTTCCTGTGCATTTCCATTCCGCTGTGTGCGCTCACTGAATATATGCTCCGTCCTCTTCTCATCAGGACCGCAGCTGCGGTAACAATTATAACCTACCACATTCTTGCCTTATCTTCAAGGAAAACCCGGCTTCACTGCCGGTTTGCATTTTCTTCTTTCTTCTGCATCCTGTCACACTCTCACCCAGACCGACATTTCCCCTTCTCCCCGGTTGGCCCAGGCATAGTATGGAATCAGGGTCATGGAAACACTTTCCCAGGCCGGCGGCTGATAATCCCGGTACAGCGGTTGCTTCTTGGCCGGTAAAGCTTCTGTTCCGCCGCGCTCCTTCATGTGCTGCCCGGGTACCTTTAAAACGGATATTCTGTGGCCCTGGATTTCTGTCATCTTTGTCTCAATTCCCTGACAGTGCTCTCCAATCCTGCCTAAGTCCACGCGATATAAATGCAGATCCGCTCCATTGTCCGCTTCCTCCATGCAATAAGTCAGCGGTCCACGGATAAAAGCGACCTTGCCGATGTCCTCCCTGACTCTCGGATCAGCCAGCACCATATGTGTTTCCATTGAAAAATCCAGTGTCACAGAGTCGCCGTCACGCCAGTCACCGCTCAGGTACAGGTACCCATCCTTCACTTCCGCTTTTGTAAAAGCTTGGGTAGGAGAAGCTTCCTTTTCTTCCGCAGTCAGGCGAACCATTGTGTCCCCATTGATTTCCAGCGAGTCATTCTTACCTCCACGGCAAACCCGAACCTGTATTTTTTCACTCCAACCCGGAAGGCGGAAGGCAAATGTATAAAAAGCTTTACCCTCATCAGCGCCTGCTGCCGTGCCGGCGGCCTTTTCGTCACCCACGCTGTTTTGCCGCGTGTCAGATTCTGTAGCGATGCTTACCTCCATCCGGAAATGCCCGTTCCAAGGCATATCCGTTTCCGTTCTCAGTCCGATTTCCTTCCCGCCGGCAGAAACTGTCAATTTGCTTCCCATATACAGGTGCGTGTACAGCACGTTCTCCGACGCCGTATACGCATAAGCCTGCACGGAGTTGACAAGCCTTGCAATATTCGGCGGGCAGCAGGCGCAGCCAAACCACTTCTGACGGGTCGGCTGCACATGTGAAAGACGCCTGTCCTGATGGCAGGCTTTCGGCACCACTTCCAGCGGATTCACATAGAAAAAGCTTTTGCCGTCCAGTGCCATCCCGGCTAACACCGTATTGTACAGTGCCCGCTCCATCACATCCGCATACTGGCTCTTTACGGAAATCTCCAGCATCCTGCGGGCGAAAAACGTCAGACCCACGGCCGCACAGGTCTCCGAATAAGCCTGGTCATTACGCAGATCAAAGGAATCAGAAAACGCTTCCCCATGCACAGTGCCGCCAATGCCGCCGGTCACATATAATTTTTCGGAAACAATACTGTCCCAGAGTCTTAAACAGGCCTGATACAAACCTTCATCCCGCGTAAGCCTGGCCACATCCGCCATTCCGCTGTATAGATAAACTGCCCGCACCGCATGCCCCACTGCCTCTGTCTGTTCTCTGACCGGCAGATGCGCCTGATAATACGCGTACCTGTCCGGGTTCTCATCCGGCTTCCACCGCTTTCCCTCATACTCCGTTTTTTTCCGGCTCTCCTCATCAAAATAATACGGCTGCTTTCCTCTCTGCTCCAGGAAAAAGGAACTTAACTCTAAATATTTCTGCTCCCCGGTAGCCTCATAGAGTCTGGCTAACGCCATCTCCGCGATCTCATGTCCTGGATAACCCTTGCACTGCCTATCTCCCGGCCCGAAATATGCCACGCAATAATCCGCATACCGACAGGCCGCGTTTAAAAGCTTCTCCTTACCGGTGGCCTGCGCATACGCTATGGCGCCCTCCACCAGATGACCCAGGCAGTACAGCTCATGATGGTCCTTTAAATTGGTGAACGCCCGATCCATCCCATTGATGATATAATAGGTGTCCAGGTAACCATTCTCCTGCTGCGCCGCGCAGACAATATCAATGGCCTCATCCGCCGTTTTCTCCAGCTCCGGGTCCGGATGATTGCAGAGCGAATACCCTACAGCCTCAATCAATTTGGAGAAATCCGTATCCTGGAAAACGAACCCATAAAACCGGTCCGGATCCGCCTTTCCATCCTCCGGCAGGGTTTCAAAGCCCCTGTACGTATAAGCCGGCGCCTTAAAATGAATGCCCTGCTCCCGTTTCTTTTTCATCAGGCGGCCCGCCGCCTTAAAATTATGCATACAAAAAGAGGGCGCCGCGCCCTCCACTCTGTCGTTTAAAGCCTCCCATTGATAGGGAAGCACTTCGGTTCTGATGACTTCCTGCTCCCCGTGCCAGAACTCATCCGTGACCTTTACATTTTTTAAATTCATCGGAGTACTGAAATTATTTGCGTCCATCATGATCTCTTTTTCCTTCTGTTTTTAAAATGCTTTTCCGGATTACTTCTGATTTTAATTTCGAACTGACTTATTTTCTCTCTTATCTGCTTCTGTTTCAGAAAAAGACCGCCTGCAATTAACAGGCTTTTTCCTGCAACAGGCTGCATTTAAATTCTAACATATTTGTTCTTGTGTTTCAACCACTTCGTTTTCTGTATCGTCTTCAGATCAGCCGTTTTCGTTCACCGTTCCGCCTTTCTGTCAGCTTCCCTGAATTTCAGCGACATTTTCAGAACCGGCGATCGTATGCATGCAGTCCACATTTGTTGTGACGATTCCGGTCAGCTTTCCCTCTTTTTCCAGATCCTCCAGAGCATAGTGCGCAAAGCTCGGCTGGCAGGAAAACATAGTTTCTATTTTTCCCACAGCCGGAATGTCTGCCTGTAAGCGCATTCCTTCGGCAGAGTTGGATGAAACAACGCCGTATACAGGTTTACTTTCCCACAATGATTACATTTGTGGAAACGATCCTCAAAAACCATGCACAAATGCGTTTCCTCATCGAGATTTTCACAGGGATCGTCATAATGAATGATGACCTCCCCGTTTCTCCCCTGTGAACGGGTATAACAGCATCTCCCGCACCGATTACACAGTGCGTCCCAGTTTTTATGCCAGTGAAGCCAGGCTCTCAGGATGCGAAACGGCATTTTCCCACCTCCTCTTAGGCTCCTGCCCCGGGGATATCTTCCTTCTGCGGTTTCCTGCAGCGGTCCGGTGGCAGAAGCGTCAGTGGCTCTCCTTCGGCGTCCCTGGTGATAAAATACCGCCTGCCAAAGGGTCTGTCAAACTGCAGATTGCGACAGAGTACAATCATGCATTTTCTCCATCTTTTTTCTTACAACGGCAAATCCTTTTTCTGGAACCGTATCATCCCGACCGCATAGCAGACCACGGCAATCGCCGCCAGCGCCACAAGCTTCGGCGCAAACGCGTAATCCACTGCTTCCGAGCCTACTGTGCCCAGCGCCTCGATGTCGAGCAGGCCGACGATGGTAAGATTATTAAACCGGCCAAGCATCTCCACGCCAATTCCCATGCTGACCATGCTCTCCAAGCCGAACATGCCAAGCAGGGAGCAAAGGAAGAACCAGACATTCAGGCCGCCGCCAAGCGCCAGGGCGTTTTTGCTTAAATTAAACAGGCAGCTTGCCAGATAACAGATGCCCGCCATGGCCTCGGTCAGCACATACAGGCCGCCATAAAGCGCCGCATACTTTGCAACATCCACTCCCCCAACAAAAGCCTGTGTTGCTGCCAGCTTCACTAAGAAACCACAGCCGACCATCACAAACGGAATGATAATCAGATAAATCGCCTGGGTGATGGCCACGGCGCTGCGCTTTGTGGGCGTGGAAAGGATATAGGCCATGGAGCCCTTATCCACCTGATCCACGACAAGCGCATTCCCCGCAAAGACCAGGAAGAGAATGATCGGCAGCAACGCCATAATCGTGAAATACATCTGGTTCAGCATCGCTGAGGTATCCATCTCGCTCATGGTTTCCAGCATATCAGAGGGAATTCCCATCATTTCCAGCATCATGGTCATCATGCTCTCGATATCCAGGTCATCGCCGGAAAAGACACCCTTAACGGAGCCGAGCGCATAGACATATTCAAACTGAGAAATATAGGCGTCAACCCCTGCCTCAGACCCCGCCAGAATTTCTGCGGCCTCCTCAAAGCCTTCGCTGGATAAATCCAGGTCGTCAGACTGTGCGGACATCATTTCAAAAACGGTATCATAGACAGTCCGGTCATCCGTTTTTACAAAATCCGCATAGCTTAATTCGGTTCCCATCATCTCATTGTAGGAAACCAGTACATACAGATAGGTGTAAAAGTCCGTCTGTGCGTCTGTGTAGTCCACGGAATCCGTCGCTTCCAACAGGCTGCTCGCGTAAGTTGTCACCACAGTCATCAGGCACAGAACTATCGTGCACGCGATGGCCAGCACTTTATTGGCATTCAGGCTCTGCTTCATCAGCGGCCAGGAAAATATTTTTGTCACCTTCATTGTTTTATCTGATCTCCTTCCGATATATATTCATAAAATACTCCTCCAGATCCTCGTGCGTTTCGTCAACAGATACCACTTCAAGCCCCTTCGCCGCCTTGATCACACGGTCTGTTGCGGACGCCTGCGCCTGAAGCGATACCACTGCTCCGTCCGCGACAGAATCCGGCATTCTGCGGACATACTCCTGCGCGTCCGCCGCAGAGCCAAAGGTAATGTGAAACTGCCTCGGTGTATTGTGCCGAAGCTCATAAAGGCTTAAAACACTCTGGATTTTTCCGTTTCCTATGATAGCGACCCGGTCACAGACATCCTCGATCTCCTCAAAAATATGGCTGGACATGAAGATCGTCCTGCCCTTCTTTTTCTCCTCGCGGACCAGCTCCAGAAAGGTCTCGCGCATCAGCGGATCCAGACCAGTGGTCGGCTCGTCCATAATCAGAATCGGCTTATCTCCCATCAGCGCCGCCACTATGGCTGTCTTCTGCTTCATGCCCTTGCTCATGCGCTTCAGATTGGCGGACGGGTCCAGACCCAGAAGGTCGATCAGATGATTCATATAGGTAAAGTCCTTCACACCCAGGAACTGCGCCTGTACCTTAAAAAAATCGGTACCGGTAGCCAGATCCGGAAAGGCAATTTCACCGGGAATATAGCTGACGTATTTCATGACTTCGGGGGCCTGTGTCCAGGGATTGAGTCCATTCACCTGAACCGTGCCGGAATTGGGCCTGATAAAGCCCATCATCTGGCGGATGGTGGTGGTTTTCCCGGAGCCGTTGGTTCCCAGATATCCGAAAACCTCTCCCTCCTGAATGTCCAGAGAAACATCAAACACGCCGCGGCCCAGCCCGTAATCCTTCGTCAGGTTCTGCACGCTGATCATACTTTCACTCATGCCTTCACTCCCTTCCCTGAACGCCTGGACTGCACTCCCTCGAAATGATGTCCGGTATCATAAAATCCCATGAAATAATCCTCCAGGGTAAACGGAATCTCCACGAAATCCGCCACCTGATATTCAGAAAGGCAGTTAAAAAGCTCTCCGACCCGGTTTGCCTCCATCTGCACTCTTGCCCGAAGTTTCCCCGCGTTTTGGGATGTAAAGCGGAACGGTAACTGCACAAAAGCCGCATAAGATGCCTCGTCCGCAAAGGTCACACGGTAAATCCGGTCATGCTTCTCCTTCAGCTCCCCGGAGGCAAACTCCGAGACTATTTTTCCATCCCTGATAATGGCGATACGGTCACAGGTGGCATCCACCTCATGAAAAATATGAGAGGAGAGGAAAATCGTCCTGCCCCTTTCCTTTTCTTCTTTGACATACTCAATAAAAGTCTCCTGCATGACCGGGTCAAGGCCTGACGTCGGTTCGTCTAAGATCAGAATCTCCGGATCATGCATAAAGGCCGTGACAACAGCCAGCTTGCGCTTCACTCCCAGGCTCATCTGCTTAATACTGATATTGGGATCTAAATCAAAACGTTTTAAGAGCATTTTCAGATAGTCGTCATTTTTCACCCCGCGCATCTGCTCCATCATGCGCAGGAAACCCGTCCCGGACAATCCCGCCGGCAGCGTGACCTCCCCCGGCAGATAACCGACTGTATTTTTCAGCTTTGCACTGTTTTCCCAGCTGTCCATCCCGGAAATGGCAGTTGTTCCCGCCTCCGGCTTGGAAAGCCCCATCAGATGCCGAATCGTGGTCGTCTTTCCGGCTCCGTTCGGGCCAAGGAACCCGTAGCACTCCCCCTCATTTACATGAAGCGATACATCAAACACACCGCGGCCGTGGCCGTAGTCCTTCGTCAGATGATCGACTGAAATGACCTGCATGTAAAAACCTCCTTGACTTTTTTCAACAACCTGTTGTATAAAGGCATTATAAGCACGAAAAATACAAACATCAACCGTCAATATTTTTTCTTTTGTCGGATAAAAGATTACTATGAATATTGTTCGATACAGGGAGGAACAAATGAAAAAACAACCGGAAATCACAGAGAAAACACGTAAGAGATTTGTAGACGCCTTCTGGGAGCTGGCAAAAGAAAAGCCCATCCGCAAAATCGCTGTCAATGAACTGACCAGACGCGCGGGATATAACCGCAGCACTTTTTATGAATATTTTACGGATACAGACGACCTGCTCTCCTACGCGGAGCGGGATGTGCTGGAAGAAATCAGACAGACCATCGTCCGAACATTGCCGCAGGATGCTTCCGGCAATCTGTTTCAGACTGATCTGTTTCCCAGCGTATTCGCTGCTATGAACGAGAAAATGTACATCCTGATGGGGCCGAACGGGGATCCCGGCTTTCTGCCTGCCATCAAGGCCGAGCTGATTCCCCTCGTGCTGCCGTATATCCCGATTTCGACAGATACTTCGGATTTTGATTACCTGATCTGCTTTGTCAGCTCCGCGATGTTCGGGCTTTTGCAGCAATGGAATGATCGCGGCAAAGATATCAGCGACGCAAAATTCAGCGAAATGATGCAGACCCTGGTGCTGCACGGACTGTCCGCCTACATTGCAGGAACCGCTTTGCGAACCCCATAATCAGATTTTCGCCCGCTCGCGCAGGCTTTCCAAAACAGGCGCAGCCTGAACAAAGGCTCCGCCAGCAGATCCTTTAAAAAAGGGAATTTCTTTGACAATATATGAAGAGCCATATTTGCCAGTTCAATCCATCTGTTTTGCAATATCATCCTGCCCTGTTGAAAGATTCTCAGATATCACTGCGATCCTGGCACCGGCCACGCGCAATTATTCCTGCAAAATAATCCACACCCTGCTCTGTATCACCTGCGCCACATCTTCCGCGCTTTTCTCTCCGACGAAGTAAGCCGCCGTCTCCTCACTGATAATGGCCCAGACATCCGGGTCAATCGAAGTGCGGCTTAAGCTTCCGTTGTAAATGATATCTGTCAGAATCGAAATTTCATTCCCGTTGATCGTCAGCAGCTCTCCTCCTGAGGATATCTGCACATCTTTCGCTTCCGCAGCCAGCTCCTCCAGCACCGATTTCCTGACCGGGAAGCCGGGATCGGTAAGACCGGAATATTTCTGGTTGGATTCCCACAGCAGGCTCTCGATAAATTCCCAGGCTCCCTCCTTATTACCGCTTAAGCTGTAAATGGCACAGCTCGCGGAACAGGCCTCCAGGCCATAAGCCTGCCCCGAGAGCGTAGGGTATCCATAGACAGGATACTCCCTGCCATAAGTCTCTGCGTAAAATAAGTAATACGCAAACATTTTCCCGTATGTAACGGACTTATATAATGTATTTCGTTCCCGCTCTTCATAAGTCCATTCCACTGTATGCGACCAGTCCGCCTGTGCGTATTCCATGCACAATTCCAGCAACTCTGTGAATTCTCCAGTATCAAAGTAAGCCGCTCCGTTCTCCCAGTCAAGGAACTCCTCCTGTCTGCCATACAGAAGAACCCGCAGCAGATTCTCCGGATCCCCGGCTGCGTCAAAAAGATCCATCTCCCACTGGTTTTCTTCCAGCAGCTTAAGAAATGTCTCCATATTCCACTCTTCCACCATGGATTCATAATCCGGATGAATCAGAATTCCTTTCAGCACAAACTGCGGCACAAACATATACAGTCCGCCGTCAGTTTTGTAGGCATCCAGGACATTCCAGATAATATCATCACTGTACTGTGACTGTTCCAGATAAGGCGTCAAATCCTCCAGATACCCGTTTTTCACATAGGACTCATAATATTCGGAATAGGTCATGTCTATGATGTCCGGGCCATTTCCTGCAGTCATATCCGCATGCAGCCTGTCGAGATTGTTATCATAGTATTTTATCGTCACATAATACGCTTCATTCTGCTGGTTAAATGTGGTAATCGCATTCCATATGACGCTGGTGGTATCCGCGTTTACCCCTCCCACCATTCCATATACAAGCTCCGTTCTCTGCTTTTCCGATTCATCTCTTTCGCTCAGCAGATGATAGCTCAGGCCCTCACTGCTTCCCGCCTGTTCATACAGCTGAAGCGTTCCCTCTTCGGCATCGTAATGCCCCGCCACAACGGACGCTACTCCAAGCTCCACCAATTCAGTCCGCGCCCACAGGCCTCCGGATTCTCTTTCAAAATACAGGATTTCCTGATCCGTTGCCAGGCACAGCAGCCCCTCCTCACTGCTTCCGATGCCATGTACCTGGCCAACCGTCTCCGATGCCTCCCAAGTCCACCTTTCTTCTGCTCCGCTTTCCTTTAACGCATACAGGGTAATGCTGTTATTACCCGCCACAACACACTCTGTATCGTCCTTACTGCTTTCCTGAAAAAAGCAGACTGTTCCGCTGAGTTGATACTGACAGGTCTGTTCCCCCTCTTTGTCAAAACAGGCCACCGTACTCCCGTTTACCAGATAGATGTTCCCGCTGCTATCCACGAAAAAGCCGCTTCCGACGATATGCCAGTCCTCCCCTTCCGGCTTTATGGTCACGACATCGCTCCATATGCCGGATGTGGAATACTTCCGGACTTTAATCGTTTCATCCACCTGATTGAAAAGCTCCGCGTAAAGGGTACCGTCCTGCTCCGCAATATTGACCAGAAAATACTCCCCGTCAGCGGGCTGCCATTCCAGCCTATGCAGAACCGCTGCCCCGCTGCCAACGGTAATCTCATAAATGAAATCATTCCGCACTGACGTAATAGCCCACGCGTTTCCCTGTGCGCAAACAACCTGCTCAGGCCAAAAGCTCCCCAGCTCCTCCGAATAATCGATGCCAAAAACCAGCTCCGAGGTCTCTTCGCTTTCCGCTCCACGGGCAGAAAGCAGTACCGTCACAGCAAAGATAAAGAACCATATGAAAATCATTTTTCTGCCGCTTCGTTTCCACATCAGGTTGTCCCCCCTTCAAGGTTCCCATGGGTTAATTATTATATTTCAGCACCCCTGTACAGCCTTGTTTCCTCTTTCGTAATGCTTTTCATAGGAAAGAAATGAGCAGTCTCCTGCCCAAACGTGTTTAACACTTTAATTATCCGATAATGATGTCCGGAAATCAATTGAAAGTGCAGGAAAACGCAGGAAATTTCAGGAAATCGCCTGCGAATTTTTCTGTACGCTAAGCAATTTTCTGCAAACAACTTCATCTGTATTTTGGTGCTGCTCATTTTGAGCAGGACCACTTTCACTCATTAAAGTGCAGCTTCTTTTTATGGAACTGTGCTGAAATTTTCTCTTTATCTATGTAATACGGCTGTTAATCCATAAGCCTATGGCTGCCGCTTATCCACCACATAGGATCGCAGCGTTGGCCGCTGATGTGGCTCACTTTATTACAGCTTCGTACCTGATGAATGTCTATGCAGTTTTCAATGTGCAGGTGCCGGAACTTTCGCTGGTACAAGGGTATTATAAAACGAAAAGAACCATAGCAAAAGGACTTGTCACGTCTCATTTATCAGATGTCTTACGTCTCATTTTCGAACAATAGTCAAACTATTCTGACTATTTCTCCCCATGTATCTTCTCAAAGCAGTTCTTATGACTGTTCCACGCTTTCGCTCGTTACAAAGATATTTTAAAACGAAAAATCTCTTTGCAGGAGGGTCCTTCACACCCGGTTTGACCCGGGTTGGCGGGTGTCTTACACCCGGTAGGCGAGCGCCTATCGGGATGAGCTAATTTCTACCTTGCATTTCAGAATTTGCCATTTTCCAAAAACAGCTCATACATCTTCACCAAAATTTTTGTTCGGTACAAAGATATAGTAAAACGAAAACAACCGTTGAAGGGACTCGTATCTGCCCCAGGGCCTTCGCTTGATTTAACAGCATTATAAACTGAAAATAATCGTTCTGGAAGGGACTGACAGTTCCCGACAAGAATAAAAGCGGTCCGCATTTTGCTTGCAAACCGCTCTCATCATATAATTTTGAATACAACATCAAATATTCAGATTGCTACATATCCAGAAATTCCGGCACGCTTATAATGCGTGGTGTTTTCACAGACGATTCCAGAAAGTCCTTGTCCCCGGTAAGCAGCAGATCGACACCTGCGCAGACTGCAGCACGAAGAATGGGGCGATCTTTCAGGTCGCGGATCAGACTTTCCGTTTCTGCCTCGCTGTCCGGTGTAGGCACCAGATGAATATACTGGAGTGCATTAAACAGAAAAGCCTCCAGCTCGGTCAGCTTTTCCGGAAATTTCTCACGAAATTTTCTGTGCAGTTCATCCACGATATAGTCACACATAACCGGCTGATACTCTCCGGACAATGCTTTGTAAAATGCCTGTGCTGTTTTTCCATGAGGAAAAAGGGCAGCCGAAATAATAATATTCGTATCCAACATGATTTTCATTCTTCATTTTCCTCGCGCCGGGAAGCAGTGATCCATGCAGCCACGTCCTCCTCGGAAAGGAATCCGGCTTTTTCCGCCTCACCTTTCATCTGCTGCTGAAGCTTTTTCATCGCATATACAGCAGAATTGACGACTCTCACAGAGTCCCCATCCACAATAAATGTTACGCGATCACCGGTACTGACTCCGAGAACGTTGCGAATATTTTTTGGTATGGTAACCTGCCCTTTGGACATTACCCTTGCGTCATTCACCAATATTTCTGCCATAAATAACACCTCCAAATTGAAACAAAGTAGGAAAGTAGGGATTTCCTACTCGTATTATATCCGTTTATAAACAAAATATCAAGGAAAATCAATAGTGTCTTTCCCCCTGTTTTTTAACAACCGTTACGTCTATCCTCTTCAGCGCTCTAAGCAAATATTTACAAGTGTTTCCACCGTAAATATGGATTTTTTCATTTGTCATTTTCTCCTTGTCTAAGAGCTAAAAAGGCAGCGTTATTAATAATATTTGGGGCAAAATCATGCGCAATTATTTTACCGTCTTCAAGTATATATACATAATCAAAACGGCGTATATTTTCTTCGTCAAGATCATGTGTAGCAACAACGATGATCTTGTCTTCCATGGCACAGATCTGTTCCATAATGCTTCTGGCATGAAATTTATCAAGTCCTGCAGTCGGCTCATCAAAAAGTATAACTGTTGCTTTTTCTAAAAGTGTGCGGGCAAAGTCAACTCGTTTCAATTCTCCGCCGGACAAATTTATGCTGTTTTTATCGAAAGCAACCTGCAGATTGTTTCCAAGTCTTTCAAACCAGATGCTTAATCCAGCCTTATGAATCGCGTTTTCCACGTCCTCCTGTGGAAGATTTTTATACAAAGCAATGTTTTCATAGATGGTCGCAGAGAAAACGTCTGTATTTTGCGCAATATATAATAAATCTCTGTGCGTAATTCCGTCATTTTTCGGCAACTCAGCACCATTTAGTAAAACACTTCCTGCCTGCGCCTGTATTATGCCAGCTACAACTTTCAGTAACGTGGATTTACCGCTCCCACTGTTTCCAATAATTCCGATTCTCTTCCCTTTTTCCATTTTTATCTGAATATCGTCTAATATATAGCTGTCATTTTTTATAACAGACACATCTTTTAATTCAATCATGGATACATCTGCTTCGTCTGATTTATATTGTGAGCCGGAGGATTTTGAGTCAATAAAACTCAGTAAGTCCTTTGCTATGGCGCGGCCGGAAATGATCCCTGCATAGTATTCGCTGATGATCTGGAATGGTCCTGCAACCATATTCATAAGAGTAGTCAGGGCAATTAATTCAGGAATCGTAATGGAATTGTTTAACACAAAAGCTGTGCCAAATACCCATGCCCCGACTACAACGAAATTGCCCATTCCATAAGACAGCGACATAGAAAGGCGTTTCCATTTTGCATTAAGCTGTATCTTTCTGGTCGTTTCTTTATTTATTTTCTCGTGATACCTGTTTATTTCAGATTCACGCCGAAACATTTTAATGGTTTGAAAACCGCTCATAAATTCATTCAGAAAATTTAAGTAATCTGATTTTGATGACAGCGTTTCACGATTTAAGCGCTCCAGCTTTTTCTTCAATAACCGGGGAACAAAGAGAGGAAAGACACACAAAACAACAACAATGACTGTCATGAGAGGTTGAATCAGCGTTGTTGCTATCAGCGCAAACAATAACGAGAATATCTGAAATATTACCATGAGTATTCCGTAGACATACTCCGTCTCTACGGTAGATACATTATTGTTCAGGATGGAAAGGTAATGTGCATCACCCATTTGTTCCTTTTCCTCAATACTGCAATTCTGGATGCGGTATACGATCTCATTGCGTAGCAGCTGAGATAATTTTGTCCTCAGCACGATCTGCGTGTAACTGGACGCAAATTCGAATACAGTATCGAACACCAGATATAACACAGCCATGACTGCAATCTGCAGTAATCTTCCCACAATGTTTTGCATAGCCGTCTCGGTAATATATTCGAGAATATAAGCAAGACTAACACCTATTCCTGCCCATATAAGATTTGTGCTCAGAAACAGGAAAATTTCTTTTTTACATTTTTTTAAAAACCTTTTCATTCTCACAAATCCTCCCAAGTTCTATAAAAAACCGGGCATAGTCTTGCCCTCACAGAATAAAGCTGTGATGCAATATTTTGTTACACCACAACTATCGATGCCATTGGGATATAAGCTACCATGGATAGAATTGAATATCAATATGACTTGCAGAATTGCGGAAAAAATCAAACAAATTGCAAGAAAATCACGCAGAATTGCTGATTCCAGTCCCTGGTATACTTCTTGATTAAAAATACAGCCAATGATAAAATGAGTTTGCCATAAAGTGAACTTTTTATTTTCATTTACCAGGGAGCATCCAACATGAATATATTGATCTGCGATGATGAACAGGCTTATGTGGACGCGCTGAGCCTTCATGTATCAGAATATATGAAAAACCGCTCCATTGTCTGCCAGATTACAGAAGCCACCGAGCCATTACAAGTTCTAACCAGACAGGATTCTTTTGATCTGGCTTTTCTGGATATTCAGATGGAAGGCATGGACGGAATTACCCTCGCCAAAAAACTGCGGGAACGCAATGGCAAACTTGCGCTGTTTTTTATCACAAATTATGATGAATATCAGGATGAAGCTATGGATTTACAGGCTTTCCGCTTTTTTCCAAAGCCTTTTGATGTGAACCGGCTTTATTCCGGGCTTGATAAGGCTATGGAATATATCGACCAAAGCTGTGTGGACATCTATCTGCTCAGAGACAGCACTCATCAGTGCATCCTGGCTGATGACATTTTGTACATTACAGTGGAAAATCGGAAAACCCGGGTACAGACCCTGACGTGCACTTATTATGCAAGAGACCGGTTTGATGATCTGTGCAGTAAGCTGCCAGCCCTTTATTTTTATCTGGTACATAAATCTTTTTTTATCAACCTGCATTATGTGGATTCATACTCCTACACGGAATTGTATCTGACGGACAGCACTCGCATTCCGGTCGCTCCAAGAAAACAGGCTGCCTTTCACAAATACTGGTATGAATATCTTAGGAGGCACTGACCATGCTCAACCCAATCGTTTCCTGTACCGTCTATGCAGTTGAAATGTTAATTGTGTATCTGTTTTTCACCCGCATTACTGAACGGCGCCGCCCGGTCATGATCTGTTTCATACTCGGACTGGCATATTTTGAATTCGGTTCCGCAATTAATCTACTGTTTCACAACTCAACCTGGATCAACACAGTCACGTGTGTCGCTATCATCTTCCTGTTTGCCATAACATGCTTTCATATCCGGCCGCATATGGCAGTTATTTATTCTGTCATTCTGAACCTTTTAAATTATATTCTGGAAATCATCGGAATGCTGCTGTTATCCGGACTTTTCTTTTCAAACAGTATCGACTATAACAGCAATCCCGCATTATTACTTACCATGACACTGATCTGTAAATCCTTATGGTTTTTAACCTGCCTGCTGCTCTCATCCGCCGTTAAAAACGACTCGGCTGCAACTGGAAAACTAACATTGCGCTTAATATATTATCCCATTACAACTACGGGTTGTCTGGTCATTTTATATTATCTCTGTGTAAATATCAGCATGGAGGAAAATATCCGAATCGTGTTTTCCCTGTTGTCATTGATTTTATTTGCCTCCAATATCATCCTGTTTTTGAATTACCAGCACCAGTTGGAGACAGACAGTGAGTATCTGCGGATTCTCAATGAAAATCACCGCCTGCAAACTGAAAAAACCTATTATGATATCCTGGAAAAGCAGAACCAGCAGCTGATGATCTATGCACATGATACCAAAAACCATCTGGCCGCAATTCAAAGTGCAGCTGACAATCCTCAGGTGAAAAATTATGTCAGGGAACTCTCTGACCAACTGGCCGAATACACCCGTAGCTGCCACAGCGGCAACATGATGCTGGATGTGATGATCAATAAATATGTAACCGCCTGTGAAATGCAGAACATATCTTTTGACTATGATGTAAAAACCTGTAACTTAAATGATATGGAAGATATTGATCTGGTAGCTGTGTTAGGAAACCTGATGGACAACGCCCTGACCGCTGCCGGGGAGTCTGTGCATAAAAAAATCTCTCTGTCAACAACTACGCGCAACGGGTTTTCTGTGATGATTATTTCAAACAGCTGTGACTCATCTCCAAAACTACTAGGGACTCATCTGATCTCTTCCAAAAAGGAAAAATCCCTGCATGGATATGGACTAAAAAGCGTTTCTCGAACTCTGAAAAAATATGACGGTGGATTTGATTGGGATTACGATGAAGTAACACATATGTTTACCACGACAGTTATGATAAAAGATTTGCATGAATAATTATCCACTAGAACATACTTTTGTAAAGTGGCAAGGCAATGTCTTTGTGCTACAAAGACCGCTTTCGCTTGCCTTGTTGGGGCCGTCTCCGCTTGGCTTCGGTCCGCGCTAAA
>JAJPXG010000015.1:27715-32156 GCA_021205565.1 Lachnospiraceae bacterium
AAACGGACATCCCCCGGATGTCCAGCGCCCCCAATCCCCTTTGAACATCACCGTTGGTGATGGGCCGCGCATTCTTTCAGAACGCTTCATAACTTACAAGCAAAAAAATCCTGTGCGGTATTGCAATTCAAGTTGCAATACCGCACAGGGATTTCTTTGTTTGTTAATTTTTTTCAACTGCAAATTTTCAGAGTTGCTGCTTCTTTTGATTGCTTCGTTTTGTTTAGTCAAAAGAAAAAGTCACGTTATAACTCCATCGGCCTTGAAAGGAAATGAAACATCATTACTCCATCGGTCCTGAAAAAAGAAATGCCGTCATCGATCGCCAGCTTCTCTTTTCAACTATATATCAGCTCCGACAGCACCAGTTCCTCTGCCTGCGCTTTCAAACTGTTGAGGTGCGCTACCCAGGCCATCTGTTGCGTCATCTTATCCGGTGCCGGATTCTTTTCCAGCAGCTCCGCCATCAGCTGCTCCACTCTCCTGTGCGCCGTCTCATCAATCTCCCTCAGGTGCGGGAACAGCTGCTCTGTCATCGACAGTTCGCTGTACAAGATCGGGCGATGTTCTTTCAAAAATGCTCTACGCATTCTTCCGTATTTACCGAGCGGCTCCCGGCTGGTTTCTTTCAATGTAATGTTCGGGATCAGGCAATCCCCGTTCTGCGTATAAGTCAGTTCCATAGTCTCTTCTCTCCTTTTCTACATTCGTAATCAACAGGATTTCCCACAAAGCTGCTCAGGATTTTATATTTCATTCTCGGCGTTGCCGCATTGAGGAATGGGTTCTCCTGTCATCTTCATAGTACTTCTCCGGACAAATATCCGCAATGATGTCGGCGACCAGAGTAATCCACCGTATCATCATTTCATATATCGCTGCAGCCGGATTTCTTTTTGTCCGCATTTAGAACCCCCAAAACGGGCTTCCTCGATAAAATGTCCACTAAGCTCGTTTTCGCCGTTTTTGGGCCTTAAAATAAAGGCTTTTTTAAGCTCCTAAATGCGGAAAGACACTTATTTTTATATTCAGTTGTATGAGGAAACCTGCAACATGCACTTCCAACGCATCCTGCTTTTGGTTAATAAGTTACATCTGCCACATCATGACAGAAATATCCGGGGAACATAAAAAGACCGATAAACCATGAAGTCTATCGGTCTGTCAAGCTCCCCAAGTAGGGCTCGAACCTACAACAACTCGGTTAACAGCCGAGTGCTCTACCATTGAGCTATTGAGGACTATCAATTTATCAAAGCTAATTATAGCAAATCCCTACGCAAAATGCAAGTCTTTCTTTCAGCAAATCCATCGCGTGGGTCAGTCAGCGACGGAAGAAAAACCCAGGCTGGCAGTGATGGAGGCCCAGAGATTATCCACCAGAGCGCCAATGATATTGTACTGGTAAAGTGTGTAGAGGAATTCGTTGTCGCGGATCATCTGCCGCAGGCAGGTGCCGGCCATTCCCATGTCCAGGCTGACCAGCGCGTAGCAGAGAATCCAGTAAATAACAACGGCCTCCAGCAGGCCGAACACGATGCCGCAGATTTTATTGGCTGTGCTGACCACCGGCAGGGAAGACACCACCTTGGCGGAGAAAAACAGAAGCTTCAACAGGCTGTGTACCACCGCCACAATGGCAATCATCACCACACAGACAATCACTTCAATGAAGTTGCTCTGGGCATAGCCCTGCAGGCCGCTGACCGCGAGAAAACCAACGATTGCCGCAAAAATAAGACCCACCATGGAGATCAGCTCCTTGACCATTCCCCGCTTGAATCCCACAGCCATTCTCCAGACTGCCACCAAAATTACTGCGATCAGAAGTACATTGATATTCATACTCACTCCAGCTCCACTACTTTGAATTCATTTTCCAACAGTACATTATACCGGTATTTTTTCGATGTCGGAGACATGAAAAGAACCGTTCCGCCAAGATTGCCGCTGTAGCGCTCCCTGCCATCCGTGGTCATCACCAGACATTCCGTATTATTATAAATGGTGATGACACCGGACTCAATCTGGATATCCGTATAATCGAGAGCAAAGGACGTCTCCAGGGTGAGCGATCCGCCCGTATCATACACGCGAAGCAGATATTCACTCTCACCGCTTGCCGCGTCAAACACCAGCGCCACGCAGTCGTCCCCCCAGAACACGGCGCTGATCTCATCGGAGAGGAGATTGGTCTTACTTAAAACCGGCTTCTCACTGCCCTCGTAGAAAATAATACTGCCGTCTGACACCGCAGCGGCCACACTGTTGCTTAAAAATGTAACCCGCGCGACAATCTCGTCATAATTATAACCACTGACATAATTATCCGAATAATTCTGACCCACCTCACCCAGGTTGTAGAAGGCCACGGAACTGCTGACCGTTCCCACATCCAGATACAGATAGGAAATCGCTAAAAGCTTATCGTTGGGAGAGAGCGCCAGAGCAATGGGATAACCGCTCTGTTCCATCGTTGTGCGTACATGGGCAATCTCTGTACCGTCTGTTTTATATATGTACACCCAGTATACGTCATCGTCATCCAGGACCACCCCCACGGTGCCCTGCTGTGATACGCAAAGCGTGCGCAGCTGATAGCCGGTCGTAATCTCTCCCTGCAGCCCTTCCTCATTTACGATGTAAATCGTACTGCCTCCGTAATCACCAACAGCGGCGTAGCTGCCTGAAACATCAATACAGACATTCTGAATCTGGAAAGAAATATTCCAGATCTCCTTGCCGTTGGAATTCATGCAGCGCATACCGTCCGCGCTGTATATCAGCATGCTGTCTCCCAGCCGCAAAGCCTGCGTATTCTCCGTCAGCGCTAACGATGTGGTCCGCACATCCCGGTAGCTGCTATAGTGCCGGTTTGTCTGCTGATACAGGACAACCACCGCCAGAATAAGAATACCGACAGCCAGTATCAGCAGCATCCGGGGCTGCAATGTCATTTTCAGTTCTTCATCGTCTGTCTGTCTTTCCTTTTCCAACCCTGTCTCCTGATGTCCGCGGTTGTCCCACAATTGCTTTTCTCTTTCAGACGCCAGCCGGTATCTCATACGAAAAAGAAATATGCCACACCGCTTCATACAGAGAACAGTATAACATACTTCTTTTTTGAAGTAAACGAAACTTTCATTTAATTATTCCGCAATCATCGCAACAGACAGAAGCTTTTTAGCAAAGGTAATCCTATGGCAGTATAATCGTCTGGCCGACCTGAATATTATTCGCGTCCTCAATCTGGTTGACCTCGCAGACCTCCTGCAGCATACTGTCGTCCCCGTAATGCCTGCGCAGAATCGTCAGCAGATTGTCGCCCTTCTGAATCAGATAGGTCTCCGGTGAAGAAGCCTGCGCGGTATCGGTTGAAGTTTCATTTGCAGCGCTGCTGTCAGCCGTTGTTTCCGTTGTACTGCTGCCCGCCGCAGCAGCAGCCGTCCCGGCTGCAGTGTCCGTCTCCTGCGATTGCTCTGCCTCAGCCAGGGTCTGATCAGAAGCATCCGTCGCCACGGCACTTTCTTCTGCTGAAGACAAGGTCTCCGCCATTGTCTCTAAATCCGGAATTTCCACCGCATCAATAGCAGTGATTTCAAGCGGCGCCGCATCGATCTCCCCGCTTTCATCCGGGTCATCCGCAGTTCCTTCCCCGTTCCCGCTCTGCCCGCCTGTGTCCGTCTCCTCATTCGCGGTTAAGATACTGTTCTGAGAAATCACCTCTGTTATGTAGCCCCTGATATTCGGCAGCGCCGCCGCCATGCCCTCCGGCAAATACGTTCTGAAGCCATACACCACACCAATTGCCAGAAGAAGCGCCGCCGCGGCCGCCGGGAATCTGCTCTTTGGGCGGCTCTCCTTAGGAACAACACCTCTCTCCGGTTTCTGAGCCCGCCTGTTTTTTCCCTCCTTCTGTGTCTTAAGCCGCATCTGCTTGCGGTAGTTCCCGCCCTTTTCCTTTTCTGCTCTGGCCCGCTCCTTCGCCCGCGCCTCCTCCTCGGCTGCTTCCTGCTTTTTTAAGTCCATATCCGCTTTGCGGGCAATCACCGGGTCCACATCCGGCTCCCTCTCCTCCTGGTCCCGCTGCATCATAAATGCAAGCATGGCTTCATTGCGGTCATAGAAAATAAAATAACCATCCTGTGAAATCGCCTTGCTGCCGTAACCCAGCCAGTACAGATTCTGGCTGACGGTGTCTGTTCCCACAATCAGCCCCACCAGCTTATAGTCCGGAAATGACACCTGGCGGATCTTTTCCGCCTCATCTCTCTGCGCAATGGACATAGAATCCGTCCGCGACCTGCCCAGTCCTAAAAGCGCCGCTCCGAATACCAGGGCGTATTCCACGGTTTTTTCCTTCTGCAGATAACCATACAGGGCAATCTGCTTTTTTTCCTCCGGATAATCCTTGTCGAGCTGCCGGATATAAGAAATACAG
>JAJPXG010000170.1 GCA_021205565.1 Lachnospiraceae bacterium
TAATTTCTGGTAATTTCATTTATAAAATAATAGGCATACTTTCCATTATCTGAAACATCATTATTTGTTACATCCCTCTCATCTAAATAATAAGCAAACCTAACAACATCTACCCCCAAATCAGCTTCCGTGAGTTGTATAAGTGCTACATCTTCAATATCATATCTCCACTCGCTTTCCATATCTGGCATCTTATCCATGATATATACCACTTCATAGATGTGCCCCCAGGAAGGATCTTCCACATAGCGCTCAAACGACCGTACAATCTGCGGTTCTTTTTGTGCTTTTCTCGACTCATAACCAGCATACAGCCCCACACTGAGTCCACAGACGAGCACCAGCACTCCTGCCATAACCAGAATTCTTCGATGTTTCCTGCTCCTTTGAGGCATTATTTCAATTTTGATCTGCTCCGCTTTCGGTAACTCATCATCTGAAATCTCTGTCAGGTTTCCGATCGCTATCTCTGCCAGATTTTCTTCTGCCGCTTCAGGTGGCTGTAGCTTCTCTACCGTGTCAACCTCACTGACACCACTGGTTAACTCCGCACCAGGCTGATTGACAACTTTCTGCTCTGGTACCACACATTGGTCATACCCAATTTCTTCCGTTTCCAGCTTTTGCAAAAGCACTTCCGGATGTTCCATTTCTTTTACGGATACATGAAAGAGTTCCGCTATCCGCACACGCAACTCTCTCGACGGAAGTGTGTCCCCTTTTTCCCATTTGCAGACTGCCGGCGCACTGACACGCAGCAGCTCCGCCAGCTCTCTCTGGCTAAGCCGGTCTCTGTCCCGTAGCGCAACAAGAAGTCTTCCATATGCCTTTTTATCTGTCATATTCAACACCTCCTGCTCCGATTATATGAACAGAAATTGGTGAAGTCAATGTTTTTCTGACAGCTTCCGGCCACTCCCGTCAAGATATTCATACCATAGTCAGGGTCTGTAAATCAACCCTTGTCACGGTTAATTTCTGTTAATTCCGGTTAATTTCTGTTAATTTTTGTTTGTGATCCAGTGAATGTTATATATTTCGATATTACTCCAGACCTGGGAGAGACGGTGATACCACGTCAGAGAGTTTCATTTTCAGCGGCAACAGATACCCGGAAGGGTATCGCGGCTGACAGCCAGCAGAAAACCGCTGCTTTTCTGCAATTGTCTAAGTCCGCTCTTTCATCCCCTTTAACTGCTCAAGGACAGAAAGCTTCCCCTGTTTCACTTGTTCTTCCAGAATATCGCTGACATTCTCTTCCCTCAGATCACCTGGATTTGTTTTCTGAATGTCCAGCAAAATTTCTTTCGTCTGTACTTCACTTTCTCTGATCTGTGCATAGACCTCCTCATAGTTTCCGGTATCCAAAATCCCATGAATAAATAAAATCGAATCCTGAGGGATGCTCTCCCAACCGCCATACAGATTTTTTACGGCAGTGTCTATCATCTCATAGCTGATCGGCTTCCCCATTGCTTCCTGTTCCGCCAGAATTCCTACAATATCTGAAAGATCATTTTTATATTTTCTGCCAGCGAGTAATTTCATGGCAATCAGATATTCCCCTCTTACCGTTCTGACGTGAAGGACCTGATTAAAGGTTTTATATGGTACAGAATATAAACTGAGGTGCTGGGTATAGGATGGTGTTTTCATAAAATCCGCATTCATCCAGCCGTTTGGAAGCCCAAACCGATCTCCGACACGATTGATAGCATCCTTCATGATAGAGGCAGCATTCCAGACAGCGTCAATATCAGTCGTCATTTCCCGAAAACCGTAGCTTTCTATCACAGCTGCACCACCTACCAGGATCATCTCAACAGGGTAATTTCTCCCTCCAAGCTTCTTATATTCTCTGGACAATTCTTTCAAATATAAATCCAAGTTCTCCTTCGTAAAGGCGCTGCTGTTTTCAGTCGACATTTCTGACCTCGCTTTCCACGATATTAAACCGCATAAACTCCGGAATCGCATGGATACGCGCCTGTTCCTTTGGCGTGTCGTCTTTTTGCGCCGCGCAAAGCGCGATAATTCCTGCCGGATAGACCGTATCGGCCAGTTTCTGTTTCCTCAGATCATCGTATTCCATACATAGATCCACGCCATTTTCCCGGCTGACATAATCCACCATAGCCAACAGATAGAAGCTTTCAGGATACCACTTTTTACGGTAATAAACACGAATCTCATCGCTTTCCAGGATTTCAATCAGAAAATCAATATCGCCCAGATTTTTCAGTTTATGACAGACATTACTTTTAAACAGTTCAAATGAACAGCGCTCCTGGCTTTCGGCTTCCAGCAGCTCCTCCATCGTCACATGCAATTCCTTCGCCAACCGGTACACTGTTTCCGCGCTGCATCTGGCAAGACTCGTTTTGCCGCTGCAAATATCATTCAGAGTTGTATATGGAATTCTGCTGTTTTTGGACAGACGATATTTCGTCATGCCCTGATTGTCGAGCAGATCGGTAATAATCATTTTTTCCTTTCCCCTTCCGATTCCTGGCTTGATTATAACGGTATACCGTTATAATGTCAAGAAACTGAAAATACATTCCGTTTTGAATTCATATTAAAGATTTCGCAAATCCGGCTCTCAAAATAATTGGTAAATCGTTGGTAAAACGCCTTGCAAATGCTCTAAAACACTGTAAATACGCGATTTTTGAAGATCAGGGATCTGCTGCCGTGGCAGATGAATAGGATTTTTATCATGCTTTTTATATCCCTTTCCGACCAAAATGTCCACCGGACATTTTGCCTGGACGCTTTGGCATCCTGTTTCCCTTCCAGACAAAAGCAAAATAATTACTCAAACGCTCCGGATTTTTCCTGACAGAATAATCCGAAAATAAACAATGCGGACTGCCCATATAAACCAGTTTCATCATCGGATAATTATCTGTATAATTTTCTCAGTTCCTCCAAAATGTCTTCTTTCGATTTTCCTCTGATTCCAATTTGCCTCAAATCCACATCTTCTGATGCCATTCTTTTTATAAATTCACGAACATCTGTCAGAACCGCCTCTGGCACATGAAAGAGCGTATCCTGTTCATCATCAAGCAGCTCTGTCAACCGGAATACGTCATTCTTATGTTTGCCTATATTTTTGCTATCCACCGATTCTCCTGCCGCTTTTCTTTCTGTCAAATCCAACCATGCTTTTATTTTGAATAGAATCAGATACGGTGCGTCCAGAACGGTCACATCCGCCACATGAGTCCGCCCCTGTTTTAGCAATTCATAATAGTCATCATCCAACAGAATAGCAGAAAGGCTGGAGCCATCTTCATCTATCGGCAACGGAGAAAGAACCGCATCTTCCGGCAACGCTATCACATCCGTTTTCCTCGTAAACAATTCGATCATCATCGGATATTCTTTTGACATGGGATTTGTAAACCGATAAAACTGCGGCTCTCCTGTGCTTTTATTCCGATGTTCATATCCGGCAGACAACACATATTCCCAAAAGCGCTTTCCAAAGGAAACATCTATTGCCTCTACAATTAAAACAAGATCAATGTCTTTGGTGGCACGAAAATCCAGCCCCTCATCCGTCATCAACAGGTCACAGGCTGTGCCGCCAATGATCGCATACTGGTCTTCATATCCCCGAAACCACTCTCTGAAACTTTCAATTCCTCTTACCATCAATGTCCCTCCAAACCTGTGCCAGCATCTCCTCTACAGCCTCCTCTATCCTCTCATCCCGATCATCACGCAGCGAAATTGCCAGCGAAAGCCTGCCCACATACTCGCCGTCTGACAATTTCTTTGGATCGTATCTCCACAACTCCAAAGCATATTGATCTTCAGAACTTTGTAGTTGTTTTGAGGATACCCCCTCCCACGCTGCGATACTATCGGAAGCCAGGGCAATGACGGTGGGTGAATTCAACATGGAATACTCTGAAAGTGCATGATAACCGCTGATAAGCAATTTCTCATTCATCTCAGCCTTTGGCACATAAATTACTCGCTTCACCGGATTCCGGAAATAGTCCCTTGCCATCGCAAACATTTCCTCTGGATTTTTTTCTGATAGAAGGACTTTCTTCACACCTCTTTTTTCTGTGTGTATCAGCCCCATTTCCTCCAGCTGCTTCGACGCCCGTGAAATAGAGGTTGGTGTAAAGCCAAGTCTGTCAGATGCTTCACTTGTCGGCAACTCTCCGCAGCCATGATAAATATAATAAAGCAGTAGAAGCTGTGCCGACGGAAGCATTGTTTCCGTAGTCTGTCTCTCTCCGTCACACCGTTCCTGAAGATATATCGCCATAAAAGGAAGATAGATCTGCTTTCCATCCACAATAAACGGAATCTTCTCACGAAGCAGATATTCCTTTTGACGATACGTAAGATATTCCGGCACAAGAACGACAGGCATCCCCATCGTCTTTTGTATTCGGTCAATATGCTTCTTAATAGCGCTCACCGCATCTAATTCCGCTTTTGGATAGAGAAAAACCACATCTTTTCCATCCAACGCCACTCGCTGCATTCGATATCGCGCATGAATAAAGTTCGGCATGGATGGTATCTTATCGTCTTTATATATAATGTGAATACCAAGTACACGATTCAAATTTTCCACCGCTGCATCTTCCTTTCTTAACTTTTATTTGTATTATAACTTATTTCATGTTTTTAATCAATATAAAAGTTATGACGATGCATCGCTTTTGATGATTTCCCTGGATATGGATACATAAAAAGGCCCACCGGGTTGCGCATGGAAACCAGAGGCGTGGTGGGTTCTGTTATGACTATCTTACTGTTTTGAATGGGTGTCACATCAAGGCTCTCTCAAATTGGTGTAGTTGTGGTGTACGACCAAACCGTCCAC
This sequence comes from Lachnospiraceae bacterium, assembly GCA_021205565.1. GTDB lineage: Bacteria > Bacillota > Clostridia > Lachnospirales > Lachnospiraceae > RGIG6307. The sequence goes on from JAJPXG010000170.1 coordinate 4,859, forward strand.
CGGACGGTTTGCCTGCACGCTAAGGCGTAGTAAACAAGTGTTATTTTAGCCTGATTTTTCAAGCCTTCTGGCACTTTCGGTCTCCGCAAAATTGATAATTTTTGCCATCTGCTCCGCCGCGCGGTCATAATTTGCGTGCGTATAGACGTTCAAAGCCACTCCCACTTCGGAATGTCCCATCACATACTGCAAGGATTTGATGTCCATTCCGGCGTTCGCCATATTGGTGCAAAATGTATGTCGGAACACATGCGGCGTGATGTGCGGCAGCGGTTTGTCCGGATGTAGCTTCGCGTATTTCTTCATCGCCCAGCGCATCTCATTCTCAATGTGAAGCGCCACCTTGGGATGCTCATCCTTGTCGATGAGCAGGAATCCGCTGTAGCCGTCGATCACCATTTCCGTTTTCAGTTTCGGACGTTTGGCGACAATCGCTTTCAGACTCCTGTACACGTTATCGGTCATGGGAATAAACCGGCAGCCACACTCCGTCTTGGTCTTCTCCCCATAATATCTGCCGCCGCGCTCGCGGACAAGCTGATGATCCACGCGGATTTTCCGGTTGGCAAAATCCAGGTCGCTTTTGGTCAGGCCACAAAATTCGCTGACACGCATTCCCGTCTCTAAAAGGACGACAAACTCATCATAATACTTGCGGTAGGTCTTATCGGTACGAATAAAATTCATCCACGTTTCCTGCTGCTCTGCTGTCATAGCAATGCGCTTCTGAGAATCATTAGGCACCACATCGGTCAGCTTGAAATCAAAGGGATTTCTCCGGATAATTTCCTCATTGTAGGCCATCTGGAACGCCGGTTTGACGACTCCCCGGACGCTGGTCAACGTACTATAGCCTTTTCCGTCTTCATGAAGTTTTATCATCCAGAGCTGCGCGTCCGACATCTTAATATCGCGGATCATCCGATAACCAAAGTCTTCATTCTATATCAGATTTAATACATAATTCTATCCCACAAGAGTGTAGTAACGAACACCCTGCTTCAGACGAATATACCGCTCCAACAACCCAATTACGGTGATGCTCCCCGCCGCGTAGTTGACGCCCTCATCAAGCTACTTCTGAATCTTTTGCTCTTTCTCCCGCAGTCCCTTCAGATCGGCATCGTAGATCGTTTGCCGTTTCTCCAGAACATCCTTATAGCGATATTGATAAATCAGGTCTTTTCTCTGGCTCTCTCCTGCCCGCAGAACCCTTCCTTTACTGTCTTTTCTTCTCTCAGGCAAGGTCATTCTCCTTTCCGTGATGGAAAGAGCCTTGATATGACCTTCTTATCATACCATATCAAAGCCGCAATTCCCATCACAAACTTTAAAATCAGATTGAATATTCCTGTTCGATATACTGGTCAAACAGTCGGCGCTTGATCAGCCGTTTGCTACCTACCCACAATACAAAGCGGCAATCCTTCGCACTTGTCAGTTCGCGCAATTTATTGATTCCTATGCCGGAATAAGCCGCTGCCTCTTCCAGGCTTAAATTACTTTTCTCCCAAATCGGGACTTCCTTCATAAAACATTCTCCTTTTCCTGTGAAATACAATGAACCATCATATTCACGGTCTCACACCTCCTCTCCGGATAAATTTGCTGCTGTTTGAAATGCGATAAGCATTCTTTCCTGTCCCTGCGTTACATAAGCGTTACGCCATCCGGCAATGCCTGGAGCAAAACAATGGAATCATTTTCAAAAAAGGTGTCTTTTAGACAATATGTAATGACCTCCGATTTGCAGTTTCGTGGATTTACCTGTATACT
>JAJPXG010000030.1:0-2107 GCA_021205565.1 Lachnospiraceae bacterium
CAATTACCGCCAGAATATATTCTTCAAAAAACGCTGCAAATATTTTTTTAATATGATTAAATTCCACCAGGCTGTCCCGAATACGGCCAGCCAGGGCATGCCAGTCTGTTTTCGGAGCCAGGAAGCATAAAACGGATACGATATAATATACAGCAAAAACCGCAATGAGTATTGTCGCGAAAAGTGCAAATACAGTGATATTTAATCCCGTCGACGCTGCAACTGACTGCAGCTTGTAGCTGTTAACCGTAGTTGTAAAAAATATCTGTGAAATACAGATCAGAAGGACTAATGCTGCCAGCCCCTTCCAAAGCGTTATATTCTCGCGGACGTTGCTTGTGTCAAACTGAAAAAACGCTGCTATCAGGCACATCACCAGAAAAAAGGCAATAAAATCCAGGAAATCCGTCACGGAAAAAAAATGAGCAAGCCGGCTGCTGCTGCAGAAATAAGGAAGGGAATATTGTTTTTGATTTGTTTCAGATACTTTATCGTTTGTTCTTTCCAGACTGACATCTTTACAGCTCCAGTTCTCTGATTCTCTCCTGTATCCGGTTCTGACGCTCACTGAGCATCAGAACATCACAATTGCGTTGATATGATTCACAGCCAAACATGGCGATAAAACGGGCTGCGGACTGACTTGTGGTGAGCTCCGTTACCAGTATTAACATTTCATTTCCCTGCCCAAAAGCGGATTCTACAAAGGAAAACAAGTATTCCGCTTCCACCTGTATCCTGCTTACATCTGCTTTCAGGGCGGATACCTCTTTTTCAAATTCAGACTTCACGAAAGTAAAGGCAGCACTTTGATCCTCTGAGGCACGCGCCTCCTTCAAAGTCCGTGTCAGGAAACGAATTACCATTTTATTTTTTGTTTTTTCTGTTTTCGCCAGATTATTGGCCGCCTCACCGCTTTCAAGCAGCCTCTCCCGCGCCTGTATCAGCTGTTCCAGACGTCTGAAAACATTCTCTGCATTTTTTAACGAACGAAGTCCCGGCAACAGCTCCTGCAGGGTATCGCTTTTTTGCACTGCCTCCTGCATCTCATTCAGCACTTGCGTCAACAGCATCCCCAGCAGGCTTAACCGTTCGTCAAACTCCGCCTGTTGTGCCTTCAACAATGCTTCATCTGAGTGTCTCCCGCTCAGGATGTCTTTGATCTGATAGTCATTTTTGTATTTCTCATACAGATCGTAATAAGCACAAAACTCTCTGACAATTTCCTCATTGCGCAGATACTGTCCAACCAGGCGCTCGTCCACTTTCAGATGATTTTCCTCATAAAGCTCGATGATGCGGCTTAAATCCTCCCAGCCTCTGGCTGTAACATAGCTCTTGCCCTTGCCCGTTGTCTCAATATGGTAAAAATATTCATGATGCAGCTCTAAAAAGTTTAAAATCGCATTGTGAATATTTTTCTCCCGTGCATATTCCTTAAATGCCTGAAAATCAGGCTCCACCTCCATAACCTTCAGACGATCCATAGTCACTATATCAAACTCTCTGACGGATTTATTATACATCGGAGGATTCCCTGCTGTCACAATCACCCACCCCTCCGGCACCTGATGCCTGCCGAAAACCTTATACTGCAGAAACTGCAGCATGGCGGGAGCTAACGTCTCTGAGACACAGTTAATCTCATCCAGAAAAAGAATTCCCTCACGGATACCACTTTCTTCCATCGTCTCATAGACAGAAGCAATGATCTCACTCATAGTGTATTCCGATACGTCTGTGACTTTGCCGCCAAAATTTTTCTGCCGGATGAAGGGAAGGCCCAACGCAGACTGGCGCGTATGATGCGTCATGGAATAGCTGACTAACGCCAGATGAAGCTCCTGCGCTATCTGCTCCACAATGGCAGTCTTGCCAATACCCGGTGCCCCCAGAAGAAAAATGGGGCGCTGGCGCACCAAAGGGATGCGGTAATCGCCAAACTCATCCTTTTTTAAGTAAATCTCAATTGTATTTTTGATATCCGATTTTGCTTCCTGCATATTCATGAGGTGTTTCCTCCGGTTTTATCATTCATCATCCAGTACCACTCTGATCGCCCACGGCGGAACCGGCAGCCGGTTCTCATCCTCGTGCAGAAAAGCAA
>JAJPXG010000030.1:2117-4815 GCA_021205565.1 Lachnospiraceae bacterium
CCGTCTGTAAAATAGATGAGCCCTGCCAGATTCTCAAACACCCCCTGCCGGGTCAGCTCCTCCACATAATCAAACACAGGCCTGAAATCTGTTGAACCAAAGCCCCTGATTTCACCCTTTTCAATAAATGTGTCAAAATCTTCCTGTGAAGAGAGCGTAATATCAGAGCGGACCTGGGCGTCACACTGAATAATATGAACATTGATTTTCTGAAAAAAGGTTTCAGAATCTTTTAAAATCTGATATGTTTTGCGAATAAACTGCTTAACCGTCTCTCCCCTGCAGGAAGCAGATGTGTCAATCGCAATGACAAACTCACGGATCTTTTTGTTTTCCTTATATTCCAGTGGCTCCACTAACGGCATATTGCCGTATGCAGACAGTCCATAGGTATAATAAACATAGTCGAATTCTTCATCGTTTAAACCGATCTCTTCACCCGCAACCATGAAATTTTTCAGAATTTCTCTGTAATTGTAACGCTCCTTTAAGGCAATGTCCATATTTTTTTCAAAGCTTTCACTGCCGCTTTTATTCTGAGAAAAGGATTTTAGATCTGCTCTGATCCGACGGGTGATTCTTTTCCAGTCCTCCTCACTGACTGTCAGCTCCTTGGGCTGTTTTTTCTCCTGAAGCAGATGCCAGCCATCGTGCAAATCCAGAGAAAAGAGCTTTTGTAATTCTTTACAGGTATGATCGGAAAGACGATTTGCCGTAAATTCCCTGTAAAGCGCGTCCGCGGTCAAGGAAGGGACGCTGCGGGATAAACGATCCAACGCCATTTTTTTATCACTGTCTGAAGAAAGTACTGAGGTATCAGAAAGCAAAGTCAGAATGATATTCTCCACTGCAATGTCACAGGCAAGATCCCATTCCCGGCTCAAAAGCTTATCATATTGAAACGGATGCAGAAAAATCAGATGAAGCATACCATGCAGCAAGAGTCTGAGCGGTAAACTCTCCGCTTCCATATACTCCTGCAAAAACCAGACAGGATCAATCTGCAGGGTATCCAGCTTTGACGTAAATCCGGCGCCGCAAAGACCCGTCACCCATTCGTATCTGATGCGGGAAAGAGCAGTGTCAAAAAAACGAAAACGCATTGTCACACTATCATGAGCAAGCTTCATCACTTCTTCCGCCAGAGCCTGAATTTTTTTGTCTTTGTTTGGTTCCTGTATCACAGTCTGTATTTTTCCTTGAAATATGATCTGAGTGGTAATCATTCATATGACCACAGCTCACACTTACAGCTAACAAAAAGACTGTCGTCTCTTACAACGACAGCCTCCTGATACCGGCAGTGAAGTGTTCGACTGCGGTTTTAAAAGTGGACCAGACGGGAGTCGAACCCATTCACAAACCTCCAAAAAGCCCGTAAATAAAGGATTTTTGCGAGTTTCCTTTGATTACATTTGATTACAATGTAATCAACGTCGTTGAAATTCTGGTATGTCGCTGAGTATTCGGGTCTTTTGTTCGATCGTTTTCCTGTTACGATGGTAATGTGTCTCTGTGCAGCTGATGTCCGTATGCCCCATTTGCTGTATGATAAAACGGTTGTCCACATGATTATCTAATAAAATCGAACCATATGTTTTTCTAATCTTATGCGGCGACTTGTGATAAACACCAAGTTTGTCGCACAATTGGGTCAGCCTTTCCCGAACCATTTGGGTGTTCATAAGTTTTCCGTTTTTAACAAAAATATAATCCTCGTCCGGATTGGTCTCCTCGATTGTCTTGGTAATCCATGCATAATTCATAGCAATAACTACTGTCCGTACACCGGCTTGTGTTTTAGGATTCTCCTTTATGTCGTAAACATATCGTCCGTAGTCATTTTTATAACGCGTGGCGGTTCGCCTAACTCGGAAAGTATTTTCCTCAAAGTCTGAATGCCGCAAAACGACTACTTCTCCTACTCGAAGGCCGGTGATAAACATAAGTAATATTGCAAGATTTACAATATCAAGATGCCGCTCTAAATAGTCAATCATAACGCCCATTTCGTAGTCATCGAATACTTCTTCGTAATCTTCTTTGTGAGATTTTGCAAAATTAGAATCGGAAACATCAAGCTCCTGAAATAATTCTTCCACATTAAAGTCAATCAATTTACGCTTTTTTGCTCGCTTCAAAAACCCTTTCGTAATAGTTTTCAGGTTTGCGAACGCTTTAGCCGTTAAATCATACTTGGGAATTTGCTCTTCCAGGAAATCTTCAATGTCGGCTGAAGAAATATTTTTAATTCGTTCTTTGCCCAATTTCTCGAAATGACGCTTGAAGATTTGCTCATTTCGCAGATGTGTTGCCGGAGAGATTTTCTTCAGGCTTAAACGATAACTATTCCACTCTTCAAATACCTCTTTAACCGTTGGATTCTCTTCTTCGGCTTTCCAATAAGCAATCACCTCATCTTCAATCGTTTTTCTGGTTGACTTTCTCTTTAACACCCTTCCTTTCTCTTTGTCCGGCAAATAAGTATACCAGCTGCCGTTTTTACCTTGCCATATTTCATACGGATGCTGCTTTAAATACTGTTCTCTCTTTGTCATCTCTATCTGAGTTTCCAGTAATGACAAATCAATTATACCCTGAGATACGGCAAATTGCAATAAATCATTTGAGTTACTCAAATATAAACACCCTCTTTGCAATAAAAAAATAGCACCATGTTTCAATGATGCCCATCCCA
>JAJPXG010000030.1:4825-6619 GCA_021205565.1 Lachnospiraceae bacterium
ACAATACTGATAACCGCTGTGACAATATAGCCAACAACCTTACGCCACATTACTCCATCCCGGCCTTCAATCGCAGTCAGACGTTTCCCTTCATCCTCCTGCATTTTTCGCATATTTTCAACATTGTCGGTCAGCCGTTGAATACTGATAGTCAGTTCTGTAATTTTGTCATTGCCGTTTTCCAGTTTTTCTATACGTTTGCTAAGGCGTTTGTCTTCGTCCTCTAAGCGACGTATATTTGTTTCGATGTTTTTGGTGAACTCTTCGTGCTCACCCCTGGTAAGTGGATCGTTCATATCTCCTCCTATGCGGCTTTATCAACTTGCTGAGGAAGCCGGTCAACAATAATCATTTTCTTGTTTATGATGGTAATTTGCTTATTAAACAAATCCTCGTATAGTTTAATCATATTTCGCCTTTGTGCTTTCGACATAAGCTTGTAGAAGCTGCCCATCCAGCTCCGGAATGAGTTCTCCACGTTTTCATATGGAAGTTCACCCGAATGCACCTTGACAGCAAGTTTCTTTAATTTTGTGCGCATTGCGGTCACACGCTTTGGATTGACCCGTTTTATAATTGTTCCTTCCTTTGTCAGGGAATATTTTACCTGAAGGAATTGGTAAGTGCCGGAAATCTTGACAACTCTGGTTTTCTTCTTATTAATGTGAATACCCAGCTCTTCCGCTATCTGACAAATATGCTCCAACAAATCAAGTAGTTCTTCTTTGCTGGGGTTCATGATGTACCAGTCGTCCATATACCTTCCGTAGAATTTCTGCGAACGGACGTATTTAACGTAGTTATCAATCCGATGCGGATAGTAAATTCCGATCACCTGAGATAACTGATCTCCGATGTTGACGGACTTTGCCATCCATTTTTCGCCAGTTAATAATTCCGGGGAAATATCTTCATATTCAAGCCTATTGAAAAGTTTTTTCTCGCATTCGAAATACTCTTCATCGGTCATATACGAAACGTCTACTTTAAACCCGTCAAAAATCAGGGTAAGCAGCCAATCAACAAATTCATCATCCTCAACTAATGTAAGTAATTCTCGCTTTGCGATTTCATGAATTATGTTGTCATAATACTTTGAGAAATCGCCGAACAAAATCCATCCGTCATTTCCATGTAACTTGTAGTATTTGTGAAGATGTACCTCTAATCGTTTTCTCTGAAATGAAATTCCTCTCCCTTTAATAGACGCCCCATTATCATAAATGATGTGAGTTTGTACTTTTGGCAAAAGGATATCATCGCACAAAACATGTCGAACTATACGGTCAGGAATACCCAAACTTGTAATAGGTCTTTTATGACCTCTTTCATTCACAGAGAATTCTCTGGTGGGTCCGTTCTGTAAAGTTCTGTTTATCAAATCGTCTTGAATCTTAAACAGATACCTCAGAAAATTCATCCGGAATTTCTGTGACGCCTCTTTCCACTTGCTGCCTTTTATAGAAGCCTTATAAGCTCTGTAAAGAGCGTTGGCGTCGCACGCAAGCTCCTCATAAGTCATAAAGGTATTCACCGTTGTAGCAATACTTACCGTAGTAAATTGCGTTCGGCTTTGCTATTTATCCCGAAAGGAACGGACAGCATCTCCTTCTCGGTTGGTTAGACAGAGAATCCTGGACGCACTCCATTAGAGTTCGAAGCGTTGTTGTTGTTCGCATTGCCGTTGTTGTTCACATTGGCGAAGTTCGTCGAAGAAACGACGCTGTAATCAGATGCTGCCCTGTTTAAAACATGACTTAAATTTATTGTTGTCGCGGCGACGCCAATCCTTTA
>JAJPXG010000050.1:0-1005 GCA_021205565.1 Lachnospiraceae bacterium
CGACAGATACTCCCGTATCTCCCGCCCGGTCCGCTCCACCTCCTCCAAAAGTCCCCGGGCGCTTAAGCGCACGGCGCCGCGGCCCCAGATGATCATCTGCTCCAGGCGGTCGGAGGTCTCCACGGTCACCTTATATTTGCCTGCCATGCGCTTGACAGTCTTTTCAATGTAGTGATCCGCGGTCTCCGCTTCCTTTGTGTAAACGATGTAAATATTGTGGTACTGCTGCACGGTCTCCTGATGCCCGGCCACGCGGTAGGCGTCGAAGACCAGGATGACAGTCATTTTTTTATAACCCTGGTAGTTGCAGAGGATGTCGGCCAGACGGTCGCGGGCGCCGTCGATGTTGACGGCGGCGATGGCGGAGAGCTCCTCCCAGGCAAAGATAATGTTGTAGCCGTCCACGAGGAGGTATTCCTCCTCGGGTTTGCGGAGCTTTGGCTGGTAGACATACTCTTTTGCGGGCGCTTCCGCGGGGCGAGGATGATTTGCCGACCGGGAGGTATGCTCCCACCCCTCTTTTTTACGCGAGGTGCTGCCATAGGTGCGGGCAAAGATGGCGTCGATTTCTTCCTGGGAAATAAAGTCCGAAGCAGAACTGCTCGCCTGCACTTTTCGCTGTGCGTGATAGGCCTGCGGCACTCCGCTCTGCTTTCCGTCCTGCTGCCCCGGCAGATTTACAGTCTCACCATCAGACATTCCGTCGCCGGAACCTCCCATCATCTGAGTCGATTCGTATGCTGCGGCCTGCTCCCGCTCATACGCCTCCTTAAGCCCTGTATCCAGGTGCATATACGCCTCCACCCGATCCCACGGCACCACAAAGCCCGCGCCGTGCGCGCAGAACACGCTGTCAGCCGTATTTTCCAGATCCTCCTCCGGCAGATACTGCGAGGCCGCCATCACCTCCTCCGTATTGTGACAGGGCGCATATCCGGCCAGGCGCAGCTTCAGCCTTCCAAGACCTCTGGTGTAGGAGGCCACCTCCCGCTGATAGCCCTGCAT
>JAJPXG010000050.1:1015-32030 GCA_021205565.1 Lachnospiraceae bacterium
GCATCGTGGAAACCGGCGCTCTGCCGGACAGGATTGCCATGGTTGCGTAAGCTGACCCAAGCCGGCCGGCTTCCCCACCGGCAGCGTCAGCACCGGCCCGCTCAAAGGCTTCGCCCTGCCCTCGCGCTCCGGCCGGATTTTGCCCCTCCGCCGTTCCTGACATGTCTGTCAGTTCCGGCCCGGAAAAGATCCCGCTCATGCGGCTGATATCGTTCATGGCCTGGCCTACATTCTCCATGGGCAGCGTCAGCTCAAACGCATACACCGGCTCCAGCAGGATATTTTCCGCCCGCATCAGTCCCTGGCGTACCGCCCGGTAGGTCGCTTCCCTGAAATCACCGCCCTCGGTGTGCTTTGGATGCGCCCGGCCCGCCGCGAGCGAAATCCGCACGTCTGTCAGTTCGCCGCCCGTAAGCACCCCTCTGTGCCTGCGTTCTTTTAAATGCGTCAGAATCAGGCGCTGCCAGTTGCGGTCCAGCACGTCCTCGCTGCAGATCGAATCAAAGGTCAGGCCGCTGCCTGGCTCCCCCGGCTCCATCCACAGATGCACCTCCGCGTAATGGCGCAGGGGTTCAAAATGCCCTACACCCTCCACCGGCGCAGCGATCGTTTCCTTGTAAATAATGCTCCCCTCGCTGAAGGAAACCGGCAGCTGAAAACGCTCCTGTATCATGGCGCGCACGATCTCAATCTGCACCTCGCCCATGAACTGCACCTGGATTTCCCGCTTCGACTCCACCCAGAGGATTTTTAACTGCGGATCCTCCTCCATGAGCTGTCTGATTTTCAGATATGTCTGATAAACATCGCAGCCATCCGGCAGAATCATCCGGTAAGAAAGCGCCGGTTCCAGCGTGGGAGCCATCTCCTCCCGCTCAAAGCCCAGACCCTGCCCGCTGTAAGAATCTGACAGTCCTGTCACCGCACAGAGCGTTCCCGCCTTCACCTCGCTCACCTGCTCATAATCTGCGCCGGAATACAGCCGGATTTCATTGATTTTTTCCTCGCCAATGAGATCCTTCACCCGAAGCGAGCCGCCGGTCACTTTTAAGTGCGTCAGGCGGTTTCCCTTATCATCCCGGGAAATTTTATACACCCGCGCGCCAAATTCATGGGGGTAACGCACCGGCAGCATATAAGTCTTAAGACCCGTCAGCAGCTCCTTTACGCCTTCATTTTTCAGGGCGGAGCCAAAATAGCAGGGAAAAAGCTTCCGTTCCAGAATCAGCTCCCCGATCAGATTTACAGGCAGGTCCTGGCCCTGTAAATAATATTCCAAAAGCTCCTCGGAGCGCTCCGCCGCGCTCTCTGTAAAATTCTGATCCGACGTATCCGTGAAATCCACGCAGTCGCTGCCGAGTTCCCTTTGCAGGACCCGCATCAGCGCCCCACGCTCACACCCTAGCAGATCCATTTTATTGACAAAAAGAAAAACCGGAATACTGTGCTTTTGCAAAAGCTGCCAGAGTGTATGCACATGGCTCTGCACGCCCTCAGAGCCGCTGATCACCAGAATCGCATAATCCAGCACCTGCAGCGCCCGTTCCATCTCCGCGCCAAAATCCGTATGACCCGGTGTGTCTAAAAGCACCACCTCGTATGCGCCGATTCGTACCCGCGCTTCCTTGGAAAAAATTGTGATGCCCCGTGCCTTCTCCATCTGATCCGTATCGAGAAAGGCGTCCCCGTGGTCCACCCTGCCCTGCCTGCGGATCGCGTTTTGGGTATAGAGAATGGACTCCGCCAGGGTCGTCTTGCCGGAGTCCACGTGGGCTAAAAGGCCGATGCAGATGTGCTGCCCGGATTGTGAAAAATGCTGTTCGTCCATCAGAATACTCCTTGTTACGTCAGAATTTCGTCGTTACGCATAAAGGTCTTCCAGTGTCAGCAGCGTAACCTCTCCCTGCTTTTCCAGATCCAGAAGCGCCGGTGTAAAACCGCTTTTTGAAAAAATATAATAATAAAACACACCGTCCGGACGAAATACGGACGCATATCTTCGCAATAGCTTCAGTTCCTCCACACCAACCTGTTCATTCCGGTATTTACAGGAACCGATCAGGCAGGCATTTCCGTCCACCGGCAGGCCCACAATATCTATCTGCACCTCCTGATGTGTTTCGCGGTCGCTTCCCCACCATTGTCCTACCTCTCTCAGTTCCACAGGCAGATTTTGCGCATAACGCATGAGATACTCTCTGCACATTTTTTCAAAAATCAGTCCCATATAGTCCGGATAATTGCTTTTGACAGCCCTTTCATAAACAGAACGGATACGCCCCGCGCTGATCAGGGACATATTGCGGGAAACAAAGCGATACCAAAAGCGGAATAAATTGTCGTCTATCGTATAAATCGTCTTCCTTCCCGGCTTTTCCCCAACAGTAGATTCCCGCTTTAAAATTCCAAGATCTGTCAGCACCTTCAGATATTTGGCGCACACCGCGGATTCGATTCCCACCTTTGTCGCAATCTCATTGGCGTGGCTGGCTCCTGACGCCACGGCGGAAAGCACGGAATTGTAGACTGCCGGTTCCCGCAGCTCCTGTTTCAACAGATTCTCCGGTTCCTCAAACAAATAACAGGACGGCTCCAACAGATTGTCTAAAATCGCCTCATCCAGATCATCTTTCACATCCAGCTTGTTGATATAATGCGGGATGGCGCCTGTCACGCCATATAAAAGCGCCTGATCCTGAAAAGACAGCGCCGGATAAAATACTGTCATCTCTCTGTAGGTTAAGGCCTGTATTTTAAACTGCGCAGTGCGCCGGCCATATAGCGGGCTTTCATATCCCAGAACCTGATATTCCATAAAGCTCATGGACGAGCCGCACAAAATCAGATATAATCTGCCATTCTGCCACTGGCGGTCAATCATATGCTGCAGTCTCGAGGAAATGGACTGCTCAGCACGGGCGAGATAAGGATATTCATCAATGACAAATACCAGTCGTTTCTTACTGGACATTTCCGTAATTTCATTCAGTGCATCCTCATAGTTTGCGTATACCGGTGCGGAAACAGACTCCGGCATTTTACAGGTGAAAATCGCCCGCGACAGCGCCTCAAGATTTTCCTGCGAAGACGCGTTCAGCGCGGAAAAATAAATCGTCGGCTTATCTTTGCAAAACTCGTTGATCAGCGCCGTTTTTCCCACACGCCGTCTGCCATATATGACAACGCACTCAAACTGATTTTTTTCATAACGCCGGTTCATAAGGCGAAGTTCTTCTTCCCGACAGTAAAACATAGATTCCTCCATGAATTATATTGGACGACAATTCTTTTTCGTTCAATATATAATCAACTCGTAAGTTAGTAACTTACGAGTTGATTATATTCTTCCTTATGAAATTCGTCAAGATTGTTTTTCGCCTGTGCAGCTACTCTTTTATCCCGTTATGCCAGGGAAAAGGGCGCTGTCTCACTCCCCGATCATCAGGGAAATAATCTCGTCGTTCGTCTGGCGCATCCCGTCCTTGCCCAGGCGGCCGATGCTGTCGATGGTAGCCTCGATGCCCTTCATCACAATGCCGTCCCCGGCCTTGAACTCCTGGCCGCAGCAGTACATTTCATAGCCCAGGATACCGGCGTCCACGCTGCTGGCGATCTTGGCCGCGCAGCTGGCCTTCGCGCCGTCGCAGATGATGCCGCTGACGATGGCCAGGGCGTTCACCACCGTATGAATGATCGCCTGATAGTCGCCGCCGAGCAGATACGCGACCCCCGCGCCCGCGCCTGCGCCCGCGCTGACCGCTCCGCAATAGGCGCTTAAGGTACCGATACCGGTTTTCTCATGGATGCTGATCAGGTTGCTGATGATCAGGGCGCGCAAAAGCTTCTCCCGGCTTGCGCCCAGCTCCTCGGCGTAGACGATGAGCGGCAGGGAGCAGGTCATACCCTGGTTGCCGCTGCCGCTGTTGATAATCACGGGCAGTTCGCAGCCGTTCATCCTGGCGTCGCTCCCGGCAGCCGCGTAGGCGCGCGCCCGGGTGCGCACGTCGGAGCCGTTGGACTTTAAAAGCACCTTGCCGATATTGGCGCCGTAATCTCCCTTCAGTCCCTCCTCCGCGATGGCGGTATTATAGCGGATCTGGCGGTCCAGTACCGCCTCCACATCGCTTAAGTCACAGGTATTGGCAAAATCCCAGATACCCTCTACAGTTAAGAGACTGCGGTCGGCCGCCTGAGCCGCGCCGCCGTCAGTGCCGGTTCCATCCGCCGTGTTTTTCTGATACAGCACTTTCCCGTCCTTCTCCATCAGGACAATCTCGGTGTGGTGATCCGCAATACGGACCTTCGAATAATGCTCCCCGGCATACTCCGTCACAATGATATCAAAAATATGTCCCTCCTCGATATGCTCCACCGTGATATCCACCCGATCGAGATACCGGCTCATGGCGCTTCTCTCCTCGTCATCCACCTCGGAGAGCACCTCCAGCTCCCGTTCGGCATGCCCTGCGATAATCCCCGCCGCGGCCGCGGCCTCCAGGCCCTTCCAGTGGTTCGTGCCCGGCACGATCACACTCTTTACATTTTTGATTATACTGCCGCTGACCTGCAGCACCACCTTCTCAGGCAGCTCCCCCAGAAGCTCCCTCGCCTTCGCGGCGGCGTAAGCTAAGGCAATCGGCTCCGTGCAGCCCATGGCCGGCACCAGCTCCTCCTTTAAAATCTGTACATAACACCCATACCGTTTATCATTTCGTTCCATGTATCTTTCGTCTCCTGTAAAAAATCAACTCATGAATCGATTATGACTTTTCATGTGAAGTTCGTCAAGCTGATTTTTAAAATTACAGTTCCTCCGCAAAATAATCCGCGACGTCTATGGAATAACCGCATAGCCAGTCACTCCGTCACCGGCACATATTTTAACAGAAGTGCTTCCAGCTCATCGTTGGAAATCGGCGTCGGCACGGAAAAACCTTCGTTTGTATCAATCGCCTCCGCCAGGGCGCGGTACTCCTCCGCCTGCTGCGAATCCGGCGCGTACTCCAAAACGGTCTGGCGGCGCAGCTCAGCCCGCTGGACGATATTATCCCTTGGAATGAAATAAATGAGTTGCGTATTCAGCCTTTGCGCAAATTCCGTCACAAGCGCCCGCTCGTTGTCCACCAGACGGGAGTTGCAAATGATACCGCCCAGCTTGGTTTTGCCGCTCTCTGCGTAACGGCGGATGCCTTTACAGATATTGTTGGCGGCGTAAAGACTCATCATCTCCCCGGAGCAGACGATGTAAATTTCCTTCGCCTTCCCCTCACGGATCGGCATGGCGAAACCGCCGCAGACCACGTCGCCCAGCACGTCATAGAGAACATAGTTCAGATCCGGCGTATAAGCGCCCAAATTCTCCAACAGGTTGATGGCGGTGACGATGCCGCGGCCGGCGCAGCCCACGCCCGGCTCCGGCCCGCCGGACTCCACCGCTTTGATACCGTGGAAGCCGGTGTAAAGAAAGTCGTTCAGCTCCACCTCGTCCTCGTCCTTTTCGCGCATGGTGTCGAGCACCGTCTGTTTCACGTGTCCATGCAGGATCAGACGAGTTGAGTCCGCCTTGGGGTCGCAGCCCACAATCATCAGTTTTTTATTTTGCTCCGCCAGCGCGGCCGCGATGTTCTGGGAAGTGGTGGACTTCCCGATGCCGCCTTTTCCGTAGATCGCAATCTGTCTCATCTATGTATGACTCCTTTCTCCTCCAGCCATGAATCCAGCAGTTCACCCGTCATATTGAAATTTTCCGTCGGATGCACCGGTGAGAAGCTGCCGCCGTCAGGAAAACCGATATACTGCACATCCTTTTTCACAAGCGGTCTGTAATCCAGGTCAGCAATCATCATACGTACAGACTCTGCATTGGCCTGCGCCGTAAAATCGTCCTCCCCGGTCAGCTTTTTATCCCCGGGAAGCATGCATGCACGGTCCATGTCATAGAAGCTTAAGACGCGGATATTGTGCTGTCCGTGCGCCAGAAGCGTCTCACGCACCGCGTTGGCAATGAACTGCTCCGCCACGATGAGGATCTCAGGGGCGTCGGAAGGCTGCGCGTTATCTGCAATTATTCCGTCATTTTTAAATTTTCTCAGTGTATTTGCAAGTTCTTCTGCATTTTTCTTTCCAAACGGTGCTCCCGCCACATATGGAGTGCCATATTCACGCTCCATAAAACGCGCCAGCTTCAGCCCCGCCTCGCTGAGTACTACGTTCACCTGCGCCGCGGCCGCTCTTTTCAGATTCTCAGTCGTCTCCTTCGTGCCCCAGTGGGAAAGCACACGCCAACCCGCATCGTCAATCAGTTTGTCCACAGACGCAATCGTGTCCGCTGTCCAGTCGATCGTGTTGGCTCCCAGAAGATTGACTGTTCCAGGAATCCTTTCCTGCGGTGTCAGCAGAATTCGTCCCAGCGTCTCCAGAGTAGCTCCGATCCCATAAAGGTAATCCTTCTCCCCATCGATTTTTACCTCCGCGGCAGGCAGACCGCTCTGCTCAGTGATCTTCTCCGCGGCATATTCCAGGTCAGAGTTAATCATGGAGGAGGAAGGCGCACAGCAGAGTAAAATAAAATTGGGAGTATATAATTCCATCCCTCTCTCAAAAGTCTGCATGACTTTTGCTTCCGTCCCTGTGATAATATCCTCATTACGGATATCCGAATTCAGGACACGCACGCTGCGCATACGGGCTGCCCTGTCAAAACCGCCGGGGCTGTGCCCCGTCCGCTCACCCCGCAATCCGTTCAGACTGCTGTCAGGGCGTATTTCAAATTGACGTCCATCTTTACCGCTCTCTGCTCCCGGATCATGCCGGCCGTCCGGCATTTCTCCGTGATGCCCCCGTAAGCCTTCTCCCTGTCCCATCCGAATCGGTTTATACCGGCTCGGGTCATCAACGATCCCAAAGCCCTCCGTCTCATTCAGCACCGCCTCAAAGCCCAGCACGTCCGACAGGCAAGGCGGTATTACCTTCCATAATCTTTTCATATCATATCAAACTCCTTCGTGATTTTTCTCTTTCCCTGATACTGCATGTCCGCTGTGAATGCGGCGCGTCCTCAATAACAGCTGCAGGTATGCTATCTGTCATACTGATATTTCATGCCGCTGCTGTCACTCGTGATCCCCAAATTCCAGATGAGAGTCCTCCCACAGCTTCAGGTCTATGTCATACTCCCCCTTCAGCTGTTCCGTCAGCAGCTCCCCGTCCGTGGAGAGGATCACCCACTGGCACCCGTAGGTCAGCACGAAATGCTTCGTTCCCCGCTCTTTGGACAGCTCCACAATGGCATCCACTATCTGATTTAAATACCGCCCGCTGGAAAAATCGCTCATCGACGGACACAATAACGCCGCCTTTCCTTCCTGCATCATTTCCCCGATCCGCATATAGGGCTTATGCCGGATGCAATTAAGCGATCCCACAAAAACCAGAATAGCTGTTTCATCTCCGCCAAGGCGGCCTTTGAGCATCTGTCCGGGAGCGCCTCCATGTCCGTGAAAACCGCCACCGCCATAACCTCCCCGGCTGCCGTTTCTTCGTTCATTCACGCGGTCTTCTGTCTCCTGAAATTCTCCGCCTCTGTTATTCCTTTCGCTCTCATCACTCATGTTTCTTTTATTCTCCACTTTTCCTCCTGCTGCGACATAGAGCCAGGATTTCTCCTGGCTCTACACTACTCTTATAAACTCATTTTATACAGATTCGCTACACGGATTTTCTCTGGTTATCTATTCCTAACTTTTTTACATCCTACCATACTTCCTGATGTTCTGTCAACACTTCTCATCCGGATCGCTCCGGTAAATGCGTCGAAGGTTATTTCAAGGTATATGGCTCACAGGTATACTATCCGGCCTTCCGCATTGCCGGCTTGTCTGATTGTTATTCCTTCATCAGCCCGTCAATCCAGGCAAAGGTCTCCTCCAGGTCATAATCACCGCTGTGACGGATGCCCCACGGCAGGAAGAAATCCACGTCCGCGCCGTGCATCTCAAGCAGCAGAGATAAAATCACCGGAATAGCAAGAGATGTGTCACGGTCAAACGAGCCGTGACGAATGCGCCAGTGCTTTGCCGCGCCGGGATTACCCACATATTCGACCGGATTGATCAGACGGATAACATCCGCGTCCGCCATCCCGCCGCCGACCTCACTATGTGCCAAAGAAAAGGCAGTGAAATGCTTTCCCTCAATATCTTCGGTGCCGAATTCCTCATTCTCCGGGCTTCTTAAGTCAAGCGCGTCAAAGGCGGGCGTGGTCTTCATACGGGTGATTTTCTCCACAAAGCGGTTCCAGTCCAGGTCGACCACTTTTCCGTCCTTAATCGTCAGATAATCCTGATCCTCTATCTGACTGCCCTCCGTCATCACCTGCGCTCTGTGCAGCTGTGAGTCGTGGGTATCCAGCTCCTTCTGGGCGGACTGTATGACACAACTCTTTACATATTCCGCAAAGCTGCCGGTTGAGTCCGCGTTCAGCGTCAGGCTCTCACCTTCCGGGCTCTTCAGATTCAAGCTGTTCACATACTGCGGGAAAAGTGCCTTTAATTCCACGGAAAGGGCCTGCTGCTTCTCTGACATGGTGTCGACCATCGGGATGCGTTTTACCCCGTTCTCCGTCCGTACAGCTCTCATATGATGATAGGTATTGTGTCCGCAGAACAGCCACTCATAGGCAGTGTCCGCGTTCTCCAGATTGTGAATCGGGCAGTAGCAGCTCGCCGCGAAAATATCGTCCCGCTCATCCGCCGCGCCGATTTCGGCAAGGTACGGCTCAAAATCCGGGCTGTTGCCGGTCGCGCCCGCCATGGCGGACAACGCGCCGCCCGCGCTGGTGCCGTTGGTGATGATACGCTCTGTGTTACCCGGTATATGCGCCTGATTGTGTCTCAGATACCGGATCGCCGCCTTCATATCCACAATAAGAGCGGGGGCTTTTCCCACCATGCGTCCGTCCGGTGCCGCCTGATTTTCTCCTGCACTTCCCTCAAAAAACTCTCTGCTGACCTTTCCGGTCGTACGGCCGCGCACGCCCGCGCTGGCCACCACATATCCATGCTGCAGTGCCCGAAAAAGTGAATTTGGTGCTCCCTCCCGATTTGTTCCCGGGACAGTCGCCGGCCCTTCCATATAGCCGCCCACAGTGTTCGGCATGAAAATCGGCGCCGTATGCAGGTCATACCCGTTGATTGTCTCTCCGTGATAATAAGCCTCCGGCGCGAAGAGATTCAGCCTCTGCACTGCAGCCTTCGGCTTTTCGCAATACGCAAGCCCCTCAAAGGCCCGGTAGGTAATGGTCTCCTGCCCCAGGGTGCAGGTTTTGACCTCGTACTGTTCCTCATTGAAATTCAGTGTGTTTCCCATAAGTTTCTGCCTCTTTTCTTTTTGATAAATGTCATCTGCTCATGATGTCCGTCCCTTTTTGGTTTGTACTGTTTTCCATTATACGGTTTTTCTGCGCGGAAAAGCAATTCCTTTTGAGAAGATTATGATTTCCTTCTGGAATATTTTCCGCGTGAAAAGACTGCCTTTCATCGACAGCCTTTCCATCTCATATTCGTTTGTACCCGCACAGCGTCCTCCCACTCTTCACGTCATTCCAGTAATACAGATTCTCCGGCTCCGTCACAGTAAACATGTCAAAGAGTGAATCAAACTCCGGGCAGATATCCTGAAAGACATTGGGCAGGTCTTTGAAAAAGTCCTCCTGGTAGGTGAAGGTGCGCTTGTCATTCCAGATGGCGCTGTAGAAAATATCTGCCTCCACCAGATCCTGGAACATGTGGCTGCCGTAGCTTAGTTCCGGCATGTAACCAGCGCGGCTGTCGGAAATCTCGCAGATGCCGGCAAAGCCGGAGATGGCCGCGAAGGTCACCGGCACGCCCAGCTCCGGGGAGGAGGTGCCGACCCGGCCCGGCGTCATCAGCAGGGGATGGATGCCCTTTTGTCGGTAATACAGATTGATCTGGCGAACAGCCTCCGCCACCTTGGTCTTTTTATTGTACGGATAATTGTAATACCCGATGGGGTCGATCTGAACGACGGCGCCGATTTTTTCCTCCCTGGCGTCGCCCATGGAGGAGTCCTTTAAGGAAAAGAAAATATCCTCATCAGGCAAGGCCGGAACCGCTACCTGGCCGCCCTGCGTACCGGTGTAGAGGGAACGGCACTGTAAAAGGTTCACTACAAAATCGCCGGTTTCATCCATATTGACCGTATACTCGATATCCACCGGATTCTCGTAAACCTCATCCAGAACCTTCAGCATTTTCTGCATGAAGGTCGTAAACTTCTCATTGTTCAGAAGCTTCTGACAGTTGACAAACCATACCTGCCGCCATCTGTTCATCCGCTCTAAGGCCGCCTCCGCCTCATAATCCCGCTCCATGACCGCCTTTTTATACCACAGAGGCAGGTCATTCATAATGGAATCAAAAGTCAGTGTCTTAATCCGGTTATCCGAAAGGTCCAGCACGTCGATATTCCGCTGGGAATAACGGTGCTTATCCGCCACAGAGCCGTAGAGGGAAACCGCAGGGCGATCCAGGCTGGAGAGGCGCGGATAGTCGTTCTCC
Organism: Lachnospiraceae bacterium; assembly: GCA_021205565.1. Taxonomy (GTDB): domain Bacteria; phylum Bacillota; class Clostridia; order Lachnospirales; family Lachnospiraceae; genus RGIG6307. The sequence goes on from JAJPXG010000050.1 coordinate 11,593, forward strand.
GGCCGGTCCACTGCCCGGGTGCCCAGCCCCGCGACAATGCGCAGAAGACCCGCGTTCGGATCCATGTCGCGGCTCGTGCGGTAGACTGAGTAACTGTAGCCCACACCCGCGGCGGCCGGGAAATAAAGCTTTCCCCAGAACGCGCCGGAGACGCGCTGCACCAGCACGGCCATCTGCTCATCCAGGTCATCCAGGCCCCGCTGCCTGCGGTATTCCAGCGCGGAAATGTCCATAGTGCTGGCATAGACCGTGCGCACCGCGTTCTCAAAGGTGGTAAGGCGGTCCTCCGGACTGCCCTGATTGACGCAGAACACGGACTCATATTTGCCCGCGAACGCGTTGTTGAAGCCGTCCTCTAAAAAACTCGAGGAGCGCACAATAATCGGCGCCGCGCCGAAATATTCCAGCATGGAGCGGAATTTCTCGCGGATATCGTCCGGAAATGTGCCGGACAGAAGGGCGTTTTTCAGGTTCTCCGCCTCCGTAAAATACCCCTCCTCGGTGCGCTGCTTAAGGCGAATATCCCAGCAGTTATTCATCACAATATAGGTGTAAAAAACATCTGAGCCAATATAGTAGGAATCATGCGGCTCCGTACAGGCCGCATACTCAGGCAGGCGCTTTTCCACAATGCGGCGCGCTAAAAGCATCCCGCAGGCCTTGCCGCCGATAGAGCCGCTGCCCACCATGCGGTCGCGTAATGCAAAATAATCCTTCGGCTCAAAATATGCGCGGATTCTTTCATGAAGCCGATTATCCTTCGTCATGGTGCTCTCGATAATCAGATCCTCTGTCTCCTCACTGAAATGTCCTCGCTGATATTCCAGCCTCGCCAGGGCAAAAAAGCGGTCGTGACTGTCCAGATTCTGATCCTGGCTTTTTAAATTGACCTCCTCCATCACCCGGTAATACCGGCTCATCGGAAGGCCGCCGTTTAAGGCGATACAGTCCTCAGTATCAGCAGGACAGATATGAGGCAGGAACATTTCAGGCAGATACCGGTTCCAGACCTTCAACGGATGTACATAGAGCTGATCTGCTGTGTGGACATCTAAAAGGAGCTGCGTCGTATCCCGGATTTTCGCCACCGCGCTGTAGGAATGACGGCCGCGCAGCAGCGGAAAATACGCCACCGTGTCCAGTTGAAAGAGGAAGGGGCAGGTCAGCTTAAAGAAATTACCCATCATCAGATCCGTATACCACACCGACTGCAGGGACGAGAGGCTGTCGAAGACATAAAAGGCGTCATACCCCTCCTCCTCAATGCGGTTGTGAATCTCTACCGTAAAGGTCTCAAAGCCCTTGTCCGGGTCAAACTCATAAATTTTCAGGCCCGGCTGCGGCTTTAAGAACGGCGCGTGATTCGCAAAGCGCATGTAAATCAGGTTCCGTTTGTCCTTGATGGCCTGCTGCACGAAGCGCTCCATAAAATAAGAAAAATCCTCCAGGCGCGTCACCTGCCACACCACATTGTCGCCCAGCCGGATATTGTCCAGGACCGCATCCAGACCTTTGTGTCCGCTTAAAACCCGCTCAAACGCCGCCATACTGCTCTCCTTCCTTTTTAAAAAGCACAAAAGGCACAGCAAGGACTCTTCTTCGTGTCCTCTCTGTACCTTTTTCTCTAAACATCTGGTGTACCTTTACTGCTGCTGCAACTCACATTCTTAAGCCTAAATTCCAGGCACAGCCAATTTATTTCCACACACCTTCAACTGATATTCCAGTTACGATTATTCCCGGTCAAAAAACTCCAGGATATCCTCGTATACCTTCCGGTTATCCTTCTCATTTAAAATCTCATGGCGCATACCGTCATAAAGCCGGCTCTCCACCCTAGTGTAGCCCCGCTCCACCAGGAAGCTTTTCAGTCCCAGGAAGCTTTTCTTGGACTGGATGACCGGATCATTAAGACCCGCAGCCAGCAGGATCGGCAGCTGTTTGTTGGTGACATTCCAGCCCTTTTTAGAGAAAACGTCCCGCAGCATATGAAATAAAGTATCAAAACCGTTGACCGTAAAACAAAAGCCGCAAAGCGGATCCTCATTGTAGGCCTTCACGTTGTCTTCATTTGCGGAAAGCCACGCGTTCGGCGTATCATAGTCTTTATTATAGACACCGAACACCAGATTATTGAGCGATTCTACCCTGGCGCGTGGACCTTCTTTTTTCTGAATCACGCTGGTTAAGGCCAGCGCGGCCGGAATAGCCGGGGAATTGGTGGGCGGTCCGGACAGCACCAGCTTGTCAATGGCACCATCGTGCTGTTTTAAATACTGGCGTGCCGCCAAGGTCCCCATGCTGTGCCCGAACAGATACAGCTTACAGTCCGGATATTTCGACTTCAGATACTCCGAAATCTGGAACAGATCCTGTGCCAGCACATCGTAGGGCTGCTCATTGAAATAACCGAAGGCCTTCGGATAAGCCAGACTCGCGCCGTGGCCGCGGTGGTCGTGAATCGCCGCCACATAACCGTTGGCAGCCAGATATTTCATAAAATCATAGTAGCGCTCCTTGTGCTCGCACATGCCGTGGGTCAGCTGAATAACCGCCTTCGGCTCCCCCTCTGGCTCAAAGATGGCGCCGCTTAAGGGCACGTTGTCCAGCCTTGATGTCACAATAAAACTTTTCATGCTCTTATTCCTCCCGGAAGCTTCCCACCGCAGGGACACACCTCCTGCTATGGCCTGTACCGGCCTTTTGAACTTCTGTCACTGCCGGTCAGGCGTTGAAAACATAACGATCCAGCCTGTCAAACGTGTCTGTCAGCATGCTGAACGGCACCGCCAGGTTCATACGGATCGTATCCGGCTTTTTGAAAGCCACGCCGTTCTGCCAGATCACGCCGACGCGGACGCCCTCCTTTAATAAGGTGTCGATGTCTGTCTGATGTGCCTTACACCAGTCGCCGCAGTCCAGATACAGCATATAAGTCCCCTGCGGCTTTGACACCTTCACGCCTTCAAAGTGCTTCGTGATGTAATCGTAACCGTAATTCACATTCTGCGTCAGAACCTGGCAAAGCTCATCCACCCACTCCCGGCCCTCAGGGCTGTAAGCGCCCATCAGGGCATACATGGACAGGACGTTCATGCTGTTGTAGTGACTCAACTGCGACTGTTTCACCACTCTGTCGCGCAGATACGGATTGTAAATGATATGGTAGGAGCCGATCAGACCCGCCAGATTAAAGGTCTTCGACGGCGCATAGGCAGCGATGGTGCGCTGTCTGGCATCCTCGGACACACTCTGGGTTGGTACATGCTCATATCCCTCCAGAATCAGGTCTGACCAGATTTCATCGGAAAATACCACACAGTCATTCGCTCTGTAAACCTCCATGGCCTTTTCGATTTCCTCACGCTCCCAGACTCTGCCGACGGGATTGTGCGGGGAACAGAAGACGCAGAAATGGATCTGATTCTCCTTGATCCGTCTGTCCATATCCTCATAATCCATGCGGTAAATGCCGTCCTCATCAAGCTTTAACGGGCTTAAAATCATTTTACGGCCGTTGCCCTCCAACGTACCGGTAAAACCGACATATGTCGGGGAATGAAGCAAAACCGCCTCCCCAGGCGCGGTAAACGCCTGCAGTGCGGAGGCCAGGCAGCCTAAAACGCCGTTCTCATAGCCGATGGCCTCCTTCGTCAGGCCCTCGACGCCGTGACGGTCCTTCTGCCAGCCGATGATGGCGTCATAGTATTCCTCTCTGGTATCATAATAGCCGAACGCGGGATGCTGAACCCTCTTGGTGATTGCTTCCTGGATGGTGGGAACCGTCGCGAAATTCATATCCGCTACCCACATGGGAATCCTGGAAAAGCCCTCGTCGACTGAAGCGCCCGGGATCGGGATTTTGTCTACGGCAATGGCGTCCTTTCCGTGTCTGTCAAGAATGGTTGTAAAGTCGTATTTCATGATGAAGTCCTCTTTTGCGTTTAGTTTTGTATGAAAGGCGCAGAACCAGCGCTGATTCATTTTCCCTCATGAGGAAATAAACAATCGTTTTATCTACGTCCTTTGATCAATCAGCCTCTGCGAATATCATAGTAGATTCCGCCCGCATGGTCAAAAGATATTTTACGAAATTATAAAAGATGTTTTACAGAAAAAAGAATTCATGTTACACTCAGGATAATAAGCCAGGAGGAGAAGGACACAGCTGCATTTATCCGGCAGCTAAAAGCATTGTGCCCTCTGCTTACAGCAAATGAATGACGGGGAAGGATATACTTATGAATTTATTTGATATCGTGGGGCCGGTGATGGTCGGACCCTCCAGCTCTCACACTGCGGGCGCTGCCAAAATCGGCAATGTCGCGCGCAGACTCTTAGGTGAGGAAGTGGCGGAGGCGGAGATTTTATTTCACGGTTCTTTTCAGGCGACAGGAAAGGGCCACGGCACGGACAAGGCGCTTTTAGCCGGGCTGATGGGCTTAGCCGTGGACAATCCGCTGATTCCCTTAAGCTTTGAGATCGCGGATGAAAAGGGCCTGCAGTATCATTTCGGCTCCATTGATTTAGGCGATGTGAACCCCAATTCGGTCCGGCTTTATCTGACCGGCGTCAATGGCAAAAAGCTGGAGGTGACAGCCGCTTCCATCGGCGGCGGCCGCATCGAAATCACGGAGGTGGACGGGCTGGCCAATTCCTTCAGCGGCGACTACCCCACGCTGATCATCCAGAACCAGGACCAGCCAGGCCTTATCGCGGAAATTGCCTGCGTGCTGGCCGGTTTTTTAATCAATATCGCCACCCTGCAGCTATACCGCTCAAGCCGGGGCGGTTACGCGGTGACGGTGATTGAATGCGACAATGAGGTTCCTCCGGATGTGGTCGAGGAGCTTGGGCATGAACAGGGAATCCTGAAGGTCACCTATTTAAGTATGGAAGACTGAAAAAAAGGGGAAATCAATTATGTATCAATCCATGGCGGAAATTGCCAATATCTGTGAAACGGAAAATATTGCTTTCTGGGAATGTGTCCGGCAGGCGGACTGCACCGAACAGGCCATGTCCCCGGAAGAGAATTTTGAGAAAATGAAAAAGATGTACCTGGCCATGCGGGCGGCGGATTACGCTTATGACCCGGACCAGATGTCGCGCAGCGGTTTATCCGGAAGGGATGGCGCTAAGATTGCGGCGGCCAGAAAGGAAGGCAGGCTTCTGTGCGGCGACTTCATCGGCCGCGTCATGGAGCGGGCCGTCAAAATGGGGGAATCCAACGCCTGTATGAAGCGCATTGTGGCCGCTCCCACCGCAGGCTCCTGCGGCGTGCTGCCGGCAGTGCTGCTGACTTTGCAGGAGGAGAAAAAATACTCCGATGAGGAAATGACGCAGGCGCTGTATGTAGCCGCCGGAATCGGCGGCGTCATCGCCTCGCGCGCCTTCCTGGCGGGCGCCTCGGGCGGCTGCCAGGCCGAGATCGGTTCCGCCTCCTCGATGGCCGCGGGCGCGGTCGCTTATTTAAACGGCGGCAGCACTTCTGCCATCTGCCATGCCGCCGCCCTTGCCATGAAAAACCTCTTAGGTCTCGCCTGCGACCCGGTCGCCGGCCTCGTGGAGGTCCCCTGCATCAAGCGCAATGTCATCGGCGCGGTGAACGCCCTAACCAGCGCCGACTTAGCCTGCGCCGGGGTAGAAAGCCGCATCCCTGTAGACGAGGTCTTCGACGCCATGCGCTCCATCGGCCGCTCCCTCCCGGAGAATATCCGCGAGACAGGCCTCGGCGGACTGGCGGGGACGCCTACCGGAGTGAGTTTAAGGGAAAGACTGGAGCAGCTCTAAATCTGCTCCAGCGCCTCTTTGAGCATTTCATCCGTCAGCTCCACCACTGCCGCAATTTCCTCCTTCGTCAGGTTATCATAGTGAATGCCGGCGACCACCGTAACAGGGACGCCGGCGGTGTCCGCAATGGCCCGCGCCCATTTTGCAGAAACAACTCCGTCTTTATGAGTGGGAAACTGCGTGGTCGTCAGTTCTCCTTGCGGATCCACAATGCTGACGGCTCCGATATGCGGCAGGCTGCCGCCATAAAGGCTGACCTCCACGCCTGCGGGCAGGATGAAAACCTCCGCTGTCAGCTCCTCCTGCATGAGACTGCGGCTGATCTGGAATTTTCTGATCCCGTTTCTGTTTTTGTCTTTTTTCTCATCCATTTTCATTTTTCGACACCCGTCTCTGTCATACAGCCTGGACAATCACATATCCCTGTGCTGTGTGTCCATTCCTGTCCACTCCCGCATTCCGCTCTCCAGTCCGAACTGGCTTAAAACTCTCCTTACCGTATGCCTCGTCATGTCCTCCACCGTCTGCGGATGATCATAGTAGGTCTGCATGGGCGGTAATACCACCGCGCCCAGCTGACTGACTTCATAAAGATTGCGCAGGTGCAGAGTGGAAAGTGGTGACTCCCTGGGAACCAGCACCAGCCTGCGGCGCTCCTTCATGCAAACATCCGCCGCCCGCAGCAGCAGATTGTCACTGTAGCCGGAGACGATTCCCGCGACCGTCTTCATGCTGCATGGTACTACAGCCATGCCCATTGTACGAAAAGAACCGCTGGCAATGGCCGCGCCGATATTATCATTGTCATGATAAACCGCGGCGAACGTTTTCAAATCCTCCAGCGTCAGATCTGTCTCTTCACGCAGAGTCATCTCTCCGCCCCTGGTCACCACCAGATGCGTCTCGATCTGCGGATAAAAGGTGTGGAGCTGCTTTAGCAGCTCCACTGTCAGCGGCGCGCCGGACGCGCCGCTCATGCCGATAATCAATCGTTGTGTCATATTCTCACCCGTGCAGCCACTTCTCCGGGTCCACCTCCATAAATGGTGCCCGATGGAAGTTATCTTTCAGCTCAAACGGAACCGTACAGTCGAAGATCGTCTTGCACGAAATACCGACATCCCGGATCGACCCGGTGTAAGCCGGATTAGAACTTGGATCCAGCGGATGACAGCGCACGCCGGGGATCGTCACAATATCGCGGTCGCCCTGGAAGCGCGTGTTCATCGCCCAGAGTACATCATTTGTGTCAAAAATATCCACATCCTCGTCCACCAGAATGACATGCTTTAACTCCGGAAAAGCGGAGAAAGCTAAAAGCGCGGCCTGCCGCTGCTTTCCCTCGTCGGTGTGTACCGTCTTCCTGCACTGTAAAATCGCCATGTATTTGCCGCCGCCGGAACGGTGCGCATAGCAGTTAACCACCTTGCCGGGCAGAGCCTTGTCAATCATGCCCAGGATACTGGCCTCGGTGGGAATACCCGCCATATTGACATGCTCCTCGCTCGGACCGATGCAGGTCTGCATGATCGGGTTCACGCGGTGGGTCACGGCCTTCACCTTAATCAGCCAGCACTCATTGCTGGCATGGCCGTTATAGCCCGGGAATTCCGGCATGGCAAAGCCGGTATGACTGTTCTGATCCTCCACCACCTTCACGCCGGGAATAATCTCGCCCTCGATGACATACTCCGCGTTGGCGATCGCGTTTTCCTTAATCGACACGCAGGGGCACAGTTCCACAGGCCGCTCGCGCAGTGCACCCGCGATGGAGAGCTCATTAAAGCCCAACGGCGTTGTGGGCGGCTCAAAGCAGGACGTCACCTCGATAGCAGGATCCACACCGATCGACACAGAGATAGGAAGCGTCTGTCCAAGCTCTGTCGCTCTCTCCGCCATTGCTCCGATGTGACGGGAACCGGGCTGTAAAAAGATGGACAGCTCATCCTTTCCCTGGATGCACATGCGGTGTATCGTTACATCCGACAGACCGGTGTCCGGGTGCGTCGCGTAACACATGCCGAGCGTGATATATGGCCCCGCGTCCACCGGTGTATTGGTCGGTGCCGGGATCAGTTTGTACAGGTCAAAGTCCGGATCGGTCGCCAGATGCACGACCTCCTGGCAGGGCGCCTTGCCCTCCACCACGACAGGCTCAATCGGATGAGCGGCGCAGGACTGGATTAAATGTCCCAGCTCCTCTTTTTTACAGCCAAACAGATTGGCTACGCGGGCGCGGCTTGCCAGGACGCCGATTGCCACACTTGCCCCCGGATGTCCCTTGACATTGTGAAAAATCATCGCCGGCCCGTCCACCTGCGTGGGACGCATGACCGTGCCGCCGGCCCCCACATAACGGTACACACCGGAAAGCTCCGCTGCCGGATCGACCTCCACATTCGTTTCGATAAGCTGCCCCGGCGTTTCGCGCAGCACCTCAAGTGCTGTGCGCAGGTCCAGAATTTCAGTTCTGTGATTCATTGCTATACCCTCTTTTTCTGTTTCCGTCCGTTCCACGCCCGCATTTCATTTTGAAATAAAATATTTTCGTTCCGGATACGGCGGAAATCATAAGTTTTCTGCTATCAGCTTAAATCCAATTCACCGGAAATGCAAGTGAAATTCGCTTTTTTCCTTCATTTATACTCTTCCTTTCTATCAAAAAAAGCCTCCCACCTGTCAGCCGGGAAGCCTCATCTGATTGCAGAACCATTCATTTCAATTTCGTCCGTTCAGGAAATACGTTTCCAGAAACTCTGCCACACCCTCATCATCATTCGAACCGATGATAAAATCCGCCTTCTCCTTCGCGCTCTCAATCGCATTTCCCATAGCAACGCCAAGCCCCGCGAATTCCAGCATGGAGATGTCATTGTCGTTGTCGCCGATCGCACAGATCTGCGTTCTGTCCAAACCCAAATGAGAAGCCAGCGCCTTCAACGCCTCCCCCTTACTGGTACGGCAACTGGTGAACTCCAGCGCGTTTACATCCCCGCGAAAACAGTTTAATTCCGGAAATTCCCTGGCAATGATCTGCTCATAATACGCAAAACCATCCTGCCGCAAAACCAACATCCCCATCTTGGAGATATCCTTGCCGTCCCGCAGGATCACCTGATCCAGCCCATCCGTCATAATATCATCATCCAATACACGATGCCAGCTGCCTGAGAAAAGCTTTCGATATGTTTCCTTACTCCGGCAGGCCCTCATATAGGTACCTTTCTCCTCCTCCCTGTGAAAATAAACACAGGTATCTTCAAGGAACAGCTCCTTTGCCAGTCTTGCCGCTGTCCGACAGGGAATCTTCTCATCCCACAAGTGTCTGCCTGTCGCGCACTCAGTCACAATCGCGCCGTCTGAGGAAATCACGTAGCGGATTTCTGAAAACGGAAACACATTTTCCAGCAGGCCTTTATATCCCCTGCCGCTTGCTGGTACAACCAGACAGCCCTGTTCTGCAAGCCGATTGACCGCTCTGACCGTCCTGTCCGTACACCGTTTATCTGTTGTCAGACATGTCCCGTCCGCATCCAGCGCCAGCAGGCGAATACCGGCTGCTCTGCTTTTTACCTCTTCATTCGTCATCATTCCTGTTTCTCTTTCTTCTCTCTGAAATTTTAATTCATTCTAAGTCCGGAGAAACTTTTTTGAAAGTCAGAATACTTTGTTTTTACATTGCAAATTTTGTATTTACATTGCAGATTTTGTTTTTACATTGCAGCAGCTATCGTGTCAAGACCTTTTCCCCTCTGAATCATTTCCTGATTTTCACAGTCCGCGCACAAAATATTTCAGCTTATAATAAAAGACAAACGCGATCGGAGACTTGATTAACAGCTCCATGAACATCCGCTCCTCCTCATTCACACGCTTCAGATAGTACGGATTTTTCTGAAAATCCGGAAACGTCTCCTTCATCTCCCTGCCAAGGGCGCGCAAAAAGGACAGATTGATTTTCTGCACTCCCTGCATATAGGAAAAAAGCGTGTTCTGGTAAAAGAGGTTGATGAAGCGGAATTCCACCTCGTCCGGATACCTTTCAAGCGTCCCGCTCTCCTTCGCCAGCCTGAGCATGATGCGCATGGCCTCCATGCGGTCTAAGCACCGCTCTTCGGTCACCACATGGACCGTGGAAGCACTGTGCTGATAATAGTAATACAGAGGCTCCTGCACATACTCATAATGCTTTGCCCGCAACAAAAGCTCGGCGCTGATGGCGCTGTCCTCATAAAACATATGCTCCGGGAAATACAGAGGCGGCTCCATGAACAGCCTGCGACGGTAAATTTTCACTACCAGATAGCCCGCATCCATGATCATGCTCTTATACGCCCTGTCTCCCAGCTCGCCGACCTGATCTAAACGGCTGGTCTGAATCACCTGGCCGATCTCCATGCTGTGACGGTCCGTCAGACAGCAGTCGCAGCCCACCATATCCGCGCCGGTCTCATACGCCCTGCGCAGAAGCTTTGCAAACATGTCCGGCGCCGCCCAGTCATCACTGTCCATGAAGCCGATAAATTCACCCTGCGCGGCCTTCAATCCCGCGTTTTTGGCCCCGCCCTGGCGGTGGTTCTCAGCAAGCGCAAGCACCCGGATTTTCTCCGGATACGCGCTCTCATACTGCTTCAGAATCGTAAGCGACTCATCCGTGGAAGCATCGTCCACCGCGATGATCTCATAATCCTGAAGCGTCTGATTTACCAGAGAATTCAGACAATATTCCAGTTTCTGATCCGCCGCCATATTATAGACAGGTACAATGATACTGAGCTGCATGGTTACTCCTTTCACTGAAGATGCTCGTTCTGCCTGTGCACCTCCGGCGCCTCATACAGGTCCAGGAAATCCTCTCCCAGGCGAACCTTCTCCTTCGCAAAGGATATCGCATCAATCACCGTCAGCACCGCGTACACCCTCTCAAACGTCACATCCAGGAAATTCAGCATCTCCATGGGCACCGTCCGGTCGATGATGATATAATCCCCGAAATACTGATGATAATCCAGCTCATCCCTGGGATGCGGCTTGATATATACCTGCGCGTTCTGCCCGTATTTCGCAATGATATCCTCAAAAATCCGCCGCCGCGTATCCAGATCGCACAGTGCTTCCGTCAGAATCAGGATCTTATTGTCGCTGTGCTCCCCGTTTCGCATCTTCTCCAAAAGCCCGTCCATGTCCCGCACAAACGCGTGCAGCAGAAGATCCTTCTCCTTACGGGTAAGTCTCTCCGTCAGCGCCCGGCGCGGCACCTCGACATATTTCGGACATGGATATGGAATGACTGAAATATCGTTGACCTCCATATCAATGCAGTATTTCCCGTAGCCGTTCTGAATGAAAATCAGATTCAGACGGTTGGAAAGAAACGCCTTGATGTTAAAATGCCCCTTATTGTCATAGCGGGCCGTATCATAATGGGAAAGACAGTTGAGTCCGTCCTCCATCGCATGGTAAGGTATCTTATTCTGATTCAGGTAATACCCGATGGGATCACTGTCGCAGAATACATAGATCTCATCGTATGCCCGCATATCCACCGGCACATACTGAGCCTCCAGCGCCGCATATCTGCGGGTAAAAATCATCCGGTTCCACAGTGCTTTCACAAAATTATCCGAGGGCACCTTATATTTTGCCAGCTCCGGAAACGCCGTATCCCGCTTTTCATCAAACTCAATGACTTCCTCAAAATAATGTACCCGCTCCAGCCTGTCCTTTAAATCCTCAAAGTCCGTGGACATTTTGCTGAGCACCATCGTAGCATGCCCCTGCTCCTCCTTCGGAAGCGCAAACTCCTTTAAGAAGGACACGTACACATGATAATAGGTATGACAGATATAAATTCGTTTTTTCATTTACCTGCTGTACTCCACAGATTTCACCACCAGATATCCGCCCTCACCGTCCTGTCTTCTGACGCAGAAGGGACCGTTTTTCACACCTACCCAGCGTCCCGGAACAGCCTTCACCGTGCCGGCCGGAATATAGGTATGACCATCTGTACTGCAGGAGAGGCTGACCTCCTCGAGCGGGAAATTCTTCTCATTTCCGTTCAGATCCTGCAGGCCGACGCGTTTCACTTCATAACGGACAAAAACAGTATCGCTCGTAATCCTGCCAGTTTCTTCACGGATCTCTTCTGTATTCGTACAGACAATCGGGCCGTACTTCTGCGTTCCGGTCACAAAGTTGATCTGTACGCCATCTGTTCCCTTTGTCAGAACCAGAGCCCCATAAGTCATACCCATGGAAATCACGCCTGCCTCATCTCCCGGCTGCAAATGGCTGAGATCCATCTCTGTCACACAGACAAATTCCGGTGCGGGCCACTTCTGCAGCAAAAGATTCGGAACATCCCCATAAGGACGATCTGCCTTAGTCGGCACAGCATTCAGCTGAAGCTCTTCCCCGGTCAACGCATACCAGTCCCCGGTCACATTGGCATTCCACTGCCACTGCAGCCCCAGCTTTTCCCCCGTAAAATCATCGGAAGCAGCAGGCTCGCAGACCGGCCAGTCCACAGACCCCACGTCGGGTTTTCTGTATACATCCACCGGTTTCCCATAATCCTTTCCTTCCACCGGCTCGCCGATAATAGGCCAGTCTTCCTGCCAGCACATGGGCTGTAAATGAACAATTCTGCCCGCCGCGTACACATCCTGAAAATGCAAAAACCAGTCCTCGCCGGTGACGGTATCCACCCAGGCGCCCTGGTGGGGGCCATTGACCGCACTGTCTTCCTGACGCATGACTACCCTATATTCATACGGGCCGAAAATATCGCGGGAACGGAGCACGGTCTGCCAGCCGGTTTTCACACCGCCTGCCGGCGCAAAAATGTAATACCAGCCGTTCCGCTTATAAAGCTTCGGTCCCTCAATGGTAACCTGGTCATTCTCATTGCCGTCGAAAACCTTCACCTCGGGGCCGATCAGGCCGGAGCAGTCCGGTTTCATCTCGACCATATGTAGTACGCTCTTATATCCGATACGGCTTTTAGCCACGCCGGCCACCATATAGGCTCTGCCGTCCTCATCCCAGAAGGGACAGGGGTCAATCCAGCCGGCGGCAGGACGGATATTGAACGGTTCACTCCACTCCCCGAAGGGATCCTTTGTCTGTATGACATAGATGCCTTCATCCGGCATCGGGAAAAACACGTAATACGTTCCCTTATGATAGCGGATTGCGGGCGCCCAGACGCCGCAGCCGTGTACCGGCTCTGAATACCGGTCGGTCGGCACATTTTTGACCAGATAGTTGACCACCTTCCAGTTTACAAGGTCCTTTGAGTGTAATAACGGCAGTCCCGGCGTGTTGGTAAAGCTGGAGGAGATCATAAAATAATCCTCCCCCACCCGGATCGCGTCCGGGTCAGAGTAGTCGGCATATAAAATCGGATTCCGGTAGGTTCCGTCTCCCGGATCCGCGTTCCAGATGTTCTGATTAAGCATGTGTCAGCCCTCCTGTGAAGTGTATATTAAACACATTATACAAAGAATGCCCCTTTCGCGCAAGCAAAAAAGGCGGCATCCGCTGCGATGCCGCCTTTTTTCCGTTTTATTCGCTCCTGTCTGTTTCCTGCCCGGCTTTTGTATAAACCGGTTCCACTGTAAAAATATGTTCCAGGCGTTCTTTCCTCAGATCCTCCCCGATCACGATGATAATCTCCTGTCCCGCTCCGATAGGTTTTAAGGAGAAATTCTCCCTGGTAGCGTTCAACTGAAGCCACCCTTCTTTGTCCCGGACAAAGCCCTTGATCCGCTCCACCGCGCCGCAGGATGAATCTTGAAGTGCCTCCCGCGCCTTCACAGCAATCGTTTCTCCGTTAAAGGGCCGGTTCATAAAATAAAGCGTCTGAAACTCTTTTTCCTGGTCAAACCAGTATTTCTCAAAGCTTGCATTTCTTCTGCCGCTGTTTACAATGCGCTCCATGTCGGCGTCTGTCAGCTGCTCCCAGTCTTTGCAGAAAATATCAGCACTCACGTCACGGTTGCAGCCGGCCTTTTTCAGTGCCCGCTTCAAATGAGCGATGGAAGCCTGCAGCCGTTCATCGGACACCGTCTGACATTTGCTGAAAAGAATGCAGCCCGCGTTCGCCGCCTGCGCGGCCAGCAGGTATTCTGCGGCGTCTGACAGTTTCTCTTCAAGGCAGGCGTCCACCACTGTGATTACGCTGCCGATCTCATACCACTGATCCAGCGGCTCCTCCCGCAGCACATCGAAAAACTCGTCCACATCAAAAACACCGGACGGCTCTACGACCACTCTGTCAAAACCGCGCATCCCCATGGAGATCAGCTTGGTTCTGAAACGTCTGATATGGCAGTCCTTATCGCAGCCGCCCGCCACCATCTCCAGGTCGCAGCTGTCGCACAACATGTCCTGCATCAGCATCATATCCACGTTGACGGCGCCGAAATCATTCTCCAGGATACAGATGTGCTGTCCCTGGCGAATCAGGTAATCCGCATATTTTTTGAGAAAGGTGGTTTTGCCGGCTCCCAAAAAACCGGTAATCAGGTCAATTTTGATCATATCATTGCTCCGTTAAAATATTTGCCCTGTTGAAAAGTCATGCCCATGGAAACCCATGGGCACAACATACGTTTTTCAGATTCTCTTAATTCTTTCGATGGCCTCGACCGTATTCTCGTAGCTGCCGAACGCAGTCATACGGAAATAAGTCTCGCCGCTCGGCCCGAAGCCGGAGCCCGGCGTACCGGCCACGGAAGCCTTCTCCAGCAGGTAGTCAAAGAAATCCCAGCTGGACATGTTATTCGGCGTCTTTAACCAGATATAGGGGGCATTTACGCCGCCGGAAACGGTATACCCGGCATCCTTCAAGCCCTCGTAAATGACCTTCGCATTGTTCATATAATAGCCAACCTGAGCCTTTAACTGCGCCTGGCCCTCCTCGGAATAAACAGCCGCACCCGCCTTCTGGACAATGTAGGGAGCCCCGTTGAACTTGGTGCCGTGGCGGCGTGCCCAGAGGCCGTGCAGGGCAACCCCCTCGACCTTTAAATCCTTCGGCACGACGGTGTAGCCTAAACGCACGCCGGTAAAGCCCGCGTTTTTGGAGAAGGAATGAAACTCGATGGCACATGTCCTCGCGCCCTCGCACTCGTAAATGCTGTGGGGCTTGTCCTCCTCGGAAATGTAAGCCTCGTAGGCCGCGTCATACAGAATGACCGCGCCCACTTTGTTCGCGTAGTCCACCCACTTCTGCAAATCCTCTCTGGAAATCATGGCGCCGGTCGGATTGTTGGGGAAGCAGAGGTAAATTAAGTCCGGTGTTTCCTTTGGCAATTCCGGAGAGAAGTGATTCTCCATCGTGCAGGGCATGTAAATGACGTCGCTCCAGACGCCGGTCGCCGCATCGTAGGTACCGGTTCTGCCTGCCATCACATTGCTGTCCACATACACAGGATATACCGGGTCGCAGACCGCGATTTTATTATCCACGGAAAAGATCTCCTGGATGTTGGCACAGTCGCTCTTGGCGCCGTCGGAGACGAAGATTTCGTCCGCCGCAATATTGCAGCCGCGTTTTAAGTAATCCCACTCGGCGATCTTGCTGCGCAGGAACTCATAGCCCAAGTCCGGGGCATAGCCCTTGAAGGTCTCAGCATGGGCCATCTCGTCCACCGCGCCGTGCATGGCGTCGATAATAACCGGAGCCAGGGGCTGGGTCACATCGCCGATGCTTAAGCGGATGACTTTTTTATCCGGGTTTGCCGCGGAGTAGGCGGCGATTTTTTTCGCTACGGTGGAGAAAAGGTAGCTGCCCGGAAGTTTCAGGTAATTAGCGTTTACTTTTGTCATAATATGCTCTTCCTTTTTTATTTTTACTTCAGGCGTCCGGAGGCATCACTTAAAAAAGCACGGCAAGACGCTCATCGCAAAGTCTTGCCTTCGCTTTTTTAAGCGCTGCCTCCTGGTTGCCGAAAATGATATTAAAACTACTGTAACGGAAAACAGGGAAAATTGCAATAGTCAGATGTCCAGAACTCCCTCAAAAACCGTCTCGGCCGGGCCCGTCATATAAACCCGGTCCGCCTGCTGGTCATAACAGATTTTCAGCTCGCCGCCGCGGATTTTCACTGTGACCTCCGGATCGGTCAGGCCGTTTAACACGCAGGCCACTGCCGTGGCGCAGCTGCCGGTGCCGCAGGCTAAGGTCTCGCCGGTGCCGCGCTCCCAGACGCGCATTTCAACAGTGTGGGCGTCGATGACCTTCACAAACTCGGTATTGACGCGGTTGGGAAACGCCTCATGATTCTCAAAATACGGGCCGACCTTCTCCAGATCAAGGCTTTCCACGTCGTCCACAAAAATAACCGCGTGAGGGTTTCCCATGGAAACGCAGGTTGCGAGGTATTCTTTTCCCAGCACTGTCAGAGGCATACCAACCACAGGCTCTCTGTCATACCGAACCGGAATGTCCGCTGCCCTTAAAACCGGCGCGCCCATGTCGACGCATACCCCTCTGACCTGCCCGTCCGTCACAACAAGCGTCAGACTCTTCACCTGCCCCATGCTCTCGATCAGCAGATGAATACGGTCCGTCAGTCTCTTGTCATAGACATATTTCGCCACGCAGCGGATGCCGTTGCCGCACATCTCGGCCCGGGTGCCGTCCGCGTTCCACATCTCCATCTCGAAATCCGCATTCTCGGACGGATTGATGAAAATCACGCCGTCCGAACCCACGCCGAAGTGCCTGTCGCAAACACTTCTCACAAACTAAGGCTTTTCATCCGCCGGGACGAAAAATCTGCCGCCGTCAATATAGACGTAATCATTGCCGCAGCCGTGCATTTTCGTAAATTCTACCTGCATACTTCTGTTAACCTCTTTCCAATTCGTTCTCCTCACAGGTCCTATCACCTGCTGCAGTACGTCACACTCTCTGCTCATCTGAACCGATCCGATCCATGCCGCATCTATGTCATACCGCACACCATATTTCCGCAGCGCACACCCCTCACTTCGGTGTGAACATGTCAATCACCATGTACGCGGCCTCCGCCAGATTCGTCCCGCTGTCCATACTGGTCTTCTGCAGATACCGGTGCGCCTCCGCCTCGGTATAACCCCGGCGAAGCGACAAAAGCTCCTTGGCGTAAGCGATGGCCGCCATGTCCTCGGGACTTCGCTCCCTGGGCTTTAAGCGCCGCAATTTCCTGCGCGCTTCCACCTGATCCGTCATCTCCTGCACCCGGTCCACCAGCTCCTGCACCTTCAGGGGCATGGTCAGCGTCTCCACATCATCCCGGACATTCATGCCGGTAAACTTACCGGATGCCACCAAAAGCATCTCAAACTCCTTCGGCAGCTCATCCCGCAGCTGGTCATAGACCATGTCCGGCAGCTTATAACCGGAAACTACAACCCCGTCCCTGGTTTCCTCCGCATAGCCCAGCGCCTGGGATGCGGTGGAACAGGCAAGGACCGAATCAAATCCGCTCCGCACCAATATGTTTCTGATATTTTTCCCCTCCTCAAGCCGGGGAAACACCACAATAATATTGGTCATACCTATCTCCTGCCATGTTTCTCAACAACCTCTGCTCCCTTTCCGCAGCCTGCTTAAAACCAGCCGCAGCCGGAAACCATCAGTATTTCAGATACTCCTCCAGCTCCCATTGAGAAACCTGACAGTTATAGTCATGCCACTCCTTTTCCTTTGCCTCCACATATTTATGGAAGACGTGCTCTCCTAATGCCTCCTTTAAGATCTCATCCTGTTTTAACGCATCCAGGGCCTCCTTTAAGGTACCCGGCAGAACATCGATCCCCTTTGCGGCACGTTCCTCGTCCGTCAGGTTGAACACATTGCCGTTAAAGCACTCAGGCGGCTCAATCTGATTACGGATGCCGTCCAGACCGGCCACCAGACAGGCTGCCAACGCCAGATACGGATTGGCGCTCGGGTCCGGGCAGCGCAGCTCCACGCGCGTTCCCTCCCCGTTGCTCATCGGGATACGGATCAGCTGAGAGCGGTTGCGGGTGCCCCAGGTCAGGTAAATCGGGGCCTCATACCCCGGCACCAGGCGCTTGTAGGAATTGACCAACGGGTTTGTGATGGCGCACATGCCCTTCACGTGCTTCAAAATGCCGCCCATGAAATAATATGCTTCGCGGCTTAAGCCATGCTCATCCTTTTCATCGTGGAAAATATTCCTCCCGTCGCGATGCAGCGACATGTTGATGTGCATGCCGGAGCCGTTGACGCCGGCGTTCGGCTTGGGCATGAAGGATGCATACAGACCGTGTCTGCGGGCGATGGTCTTCACCGCCAGCTTGAAGGTCATGATATTGTCCGCCGTCTTCAGCACCTGATCATATTCAAAATCAATCTCATGCTGGGCAGGCGCCGCCTCGTGATGGGAGGCCTCGATGCCGAAGCCCATTTCCTCCAGATTTAATATAATTTCTCTGCGGGCATTCTCCCCTAAATCGTTGGGACCCATGTCAAAATAACCGGCCACCTCCTTGGTGGTCACGGTCGGCTGCGCGTTCTCGTCCGTGTCAAAGAGGAAAAATTCCAGCTCCGGTCCTACCTTGAACTCATAGCCCATATCTGACGCTTCCTGCACCGCTTTTTTCAGAATATAGCGGGGATCGCCTGCAAAAGGCTCCCGGTCCGCGGTGTAAACGTCGCAGATCATACGCGCGACCTTGCCGTTCTGCGGCCGCCAGGGGAAGACCTGAAAGCTGTCTAAGACCGGATAGAGCAGCATATCCGACTCCTCCACGCGCACAAAGCCTTCAATGGAGGACCCGTCAAACGCACATTTGTTATTCAACGCTTTCTCCAGCTGGCTCGCCGTGATGGCGACATTTTTCAGATTGCCGAAAAGATCGGTAAACTGCAGGCGGATAAACTCCACGCCCTCCTCCTCCACCATATTTAAAATGTCCTGCTTCGTGTATTTTTTCATGTATGGTATTCCTTTCTTTCCCGGAAAAATTGATGAGTCCGCCGTCGGCCCTTCAAACAAAGTGGGGCCTTGCGCCGGCCCCATTGCACTGGTTTTATTTTGCAGCATGAAAGAAAAAAAGTCAACCAAAAACACCGCCAATTTGAATATTGGCCGCATCCTGTCGCGCCGCACGGCCTACGGAGGTTCTTATTCTTGACATATGTCACAAACAGCGGTATGATACGGACAGATTGAAATCCAAAGGAGGAAGCATCATGAGTGAAGCATGTTCCCATAACTGTTCGGAATGCGGCAGCGACTGCGCAGACCGCACCGCGCCGCAGAGCTTTCCGGCACAGGCCAACGAGGCATCGAATGTCAGAAAGGTGATCGGCATCGTAAGCGGAAAGGGCGGCGTCGGAAAGTCGTTAGTCACGTCTCTTTTAGCCTGCGCCACGCAAAAAAAGGGCTTAACTGCCGCCATCCTGGACGCGGACATCACCGGCCCGTCGATACCTAAAATGTTCGGTATTCAGGAAAAAGCCTATGCCAATGACATGGGGATTGAGCCGGTAAATACCAGAAACGGGATCCGCATCATGTCCCTCAACCTGCTGCTGGAAAATGACACGGACCCCGTCATCTGGAGAGGCCCGATGATTGCGGGCGTTGTCAAGCAGTTCTGGACAGATGTGTGCTGGGGCGATGTGGATTATATGTTTGTGGACATGCCGCCCGGAACCGGGGATGTCCCGCTGACAGTTTTTCAGTCCCTTCCGGTGGACGGTATTATCGTCGTGACCTCGCCGCAGGAGCTGGTCGGAATGATCGTGGGCAAAGCGGTGAATATGGCGGAGGCAATGCATATCCCCGTCCTCGGCATCGTGGAAAACATGTCTTATTTTGAGTGTCCTTCCTGCCATGAAAAACACTACATTTTCGGCGACAGCCACATCGAGGAAATGGCGGCGCTCTACGGCATTGCGCACACTGCACGGATTCCGGTACTGCCGCAAATGGCCGCGGCCTGCGACAGCGGAGATATTGAGTTGATTGACTTAAGCTCCCTGAAGGAACTGACGGAGATGATGGAAGAGGTGGCAGCATGCCGAGACCAACCAAATGCAGGATGATCTGCCGCTTCCCGCAGACACTGGAATTTATCCCGGCGAAGGACAGCGGTGTCAAAGAGTCCGTGATCCTGACTGTGGATGAATACGAGACAATCCGCTTAATCGACCTGGAGGGACTGTCCCAGGAGCAATGCAGCAGGCAGATGCAGGTGGCCCGCACCACCGTACAGAAAATCTATGATTCCGCGCGCAGAAAACTGGCGTCTGCGCTGGTGGACGGCCGGCCGCTTAAAATTGAGGGCGGCGAATACCGAATCTGCAGCGGCAGTAATCAATTCTGCTGTACGGGAGGCTGCTATATGCAGGATATCCTGCAAAATTTTCAAACACCAAAAGGAGACACGATCATGAGAATCGCAGTGACATATGAAAACGGACAGATTTTTCAGCACTTCGGCCGCACGGAGCAGTTCAAAATTTATGACGTGGAAGATAAAAAAATCATATCCGCCGAAGTCGTCGGTACCAACGGCCAGGGACACGGCGCGCTGGCACAGGTTTTAAGCGCCCTGCAGACGGATATCCTGATCTGCGGCGGCATCGGCGGCGGGGCACAGGCGGCGCTTAAAAC
>JAJPXG010000098.1 GCA_021205565.1 Lachnospiraceae bacterium
GGAGTATCTGTCGTGAGGAGTTGGTATGAGACGTTATAAAACCCATGTAAAAAATATCTTAACAAATTTTAAATTTTCTCTTTATCTCTTCCGGAAAATAATGTATAGTGAAATATAGCGCAAAGCTATATTCCGTTCTGAGAAATTCCGATTGGCCTGCCGCCGTCATCCGGTGGTCATCCGGTCGGGAGCAATCGGCGGAGCCGGGAAATTTCCGGTTAAATCCGGCCGAAAACGCAGAACACCAAAGGAGAAAAAAGATGAAAAACAATTCCGTCAGAAACGTCGTAGCAATCGTTATCGGCGCGGCACTGTTCTTTGTGCTGGGCCGCTTCGTGGCAATCCCCAGCGGGATTCCGAACACCAACATCAGCTTACAGTACGCCATCCTGGGCATGCTGGCCGCGATGTACGGCCCCGTGGCGGGCGCACTGATCGGCTTCATTGGCCATACCCTGATCGATTTATCCTGGGGCGGCAGCCCGTGGTGGAGCTGGGTGATCGCTTCCACAATCGTCGGCGCCCTTGTGGGTCTGGTGTCTAAGAGGCTGAATATCAGTGAGGGTGAGTTCGGCAAATCCCAGATCGTTCTTTTCAATGTGGCAAATGTGGTGGCCAACGCCATTGCCTGGATTGTGGTTGCCCCGGTTTTGGACATTGTGATTTACGCTGAGCCGGCCAATAAGGTATTCGCGCAGGGCGCGATGGCCGCAGTCGCCAATATCCTGACCGCCTGCATCATCGGCACCCTTCTGCTGCTGGCCTACACGAAGACCATCGCCAAAAAGGGTTCCCTGGATCAGGAATAATGATTATGTTATAACTGCAGAAAGAGCAGGGCTGTTCGCCTTGCTCTTTTTCGTGGTATTGGAGAAATATACATGAGCGAACCAATCATTTCCTTTAAAAACTTCGGCTTTCAGTACCGGGCGCAGAAACGCCCTACTTTATACGATATTAACCTGGACATTTACCCCGGCGAGCGCGTCCTGATCGCGGGCCCCTCCGGCAGCGGCAAGTCTACCATCGGCAACTGTTTAAACGGCCTCATCCCCTTCAGCTACACCGGCGAGTGCACCGGGAGCCTTATGGTGGACGGCGTGGATGCGCCGAAATCCGGCATTTTTGAGCTGTCCCGGCATGTGGGAACGGTTCTGCAGGATCCGGACGGACAATTCATCGGCCTGACGGTGGCTGAGGACATCGCTTTTGCTCTGGAGAATGACTGCGTCCCGCAGGATGAGATGCACGAAACCGTGCGCAAGGTGGCCGAGATGGTCGGTATCACCGAACGTATGGAGTACGCGCCGCATGAGCTGTCCGGCGGACAGAAGCAGCGCGTGAGTCTGGGAGGCGTCATGGTGGATCAGGTGAAGATTCTGCTCTTTGACGAGCCGTTGGCCAACCTGGATCCGGCCACCGGCAAGCAGGCGATCGAGCTCATTGACGATATTCAGAAGCGTACGGATACCACAGTGGTCATTATCGAGCACCGTTTAGAGGACGTTCTCTGGAAAAATGTGGACCGCATTATTTTGGTCAGCGAGGGCCGGATTGCGGCGGACTTAAAGCCGGACGACCTGCTCAGTACCAGTCTGCTGACGGAGCACGGCATCCGCGAACCGCTGTACTTGACCGCGCTGAAATACGCGGGTGTGGAGATCATCCCGGAGAAAAAGCCCGCTCACGTTGATACGGTAGTCCTGGATGAAAGCGACAAACAGAAGGTGCGCGACTGGTTCACCTGTGCGCCTCCTGCGCCTGTAAAGCCTGAGCGGCCGGTGCTCTTAGAGGTGAAGGATGTCACCTTCGGCTACAATCCGGAGACCGTGACGCTGCATGATATCAGCTTTCAGATCAGGGAAGGCGAGATGCTCAGCATCGTGGGTCGGAACGGCGCGGGCAAATCAACGATGTCCAAGCTGATCTGCGGCTTCGAGCCTCTGACGCAGGGCAAGGTGTATTTTAAAGGAAAGGACGTCACCAACGACACCATCCGTGAGCGGGCCATGCATATCGGCTACGTCATGCAGAACCCCAACCAGATGATTTCCAAGACCATGATCTTCGACGAGGTGGCGCTGGGCGTCCGCAATCAGGGATTAAGCGAGGCCGAGATCCGGGAAAAGGTGGAGGAATCGCTTAAAATCTGCGGGCTCTATCCCTTCCGCAACTGGCCGATCTCCGCGCTCTCCTTCGGGCAGAAAAAGCGCGTGACCATCGCCAGCGTTCTGGTGATGGGGCCGGAGCTGATTATCCTGGATGAACCAACCGCGGGCCAGGATTTTAAGCATTACACGGAAATCATGGAATTCCTGCGTTCCTTAAATGACCAGGGCGTGACGGTGGTGATGATCACCCACGACATGCACCTGATGCTGGAATATACGCCCAGGGCGCTGGTATTTAACAACGGCCGCCTGGTCTGCGACGAGGCCTCTTCCGTGGTGCTGTGCAACCCAGACCTGGTCAAGGAAGCCGCGTTGAAGGAAACGAGCCTGTTTACGCTGGCGAACCGCTGCGGGATTGCGCCGCCGGAAGCCTTTGTGGACCGCTTTATTGACGCTGACAGGGAGGTGAGAGACAATGGCCGCTAAGACTGTTTTAAATTACATAGAGCGCAAAAGCTTCGTGCATGAGCTGACCGGTGTGACCAAGCTGGCCTTTTTCCTGCTCTTTACCTTTGCCAGTATGCTGACCTATGATACCAGGGTGCTGCTGGGGCTGCTTGTCATCAGCTGTCTGGCCTTCCGTTTCAGCCACATTAAATTCAGGGAAGTCCGCTTCATGATGGTGTTCATGCTGGTCTTCCTCCTGATGAACAATATCTTTATTTACCTGTTTAATCCGGATCAGGGCACCGCGGTGTACGGCACGCGGCATGTGCTGTTTCACTTTTTCTGGCGCTACGATGTGACGGCGGAGCAGTTATTTTATATGTTCAATGTATCGTTGAAATACTTCGTCTCGCTGCCCATCGCCATCCTCTTTATCTCCGCCACGAACCCCAGTGAGTTCGCGGCCAGCTTAAACCGCATCGGCGTCTCCTACCGGGTTGGGTATTCCGTGTCCATCGCGCTGCGCTACATTCCGGACATCCAGCGCGACTACCACAATATCAGCCAGGCCCAGCAGGCCCGCGGCGTCGAGCTGGGCAAAAAGGTGAAGCTCTGGACGCGCCTCAAAAATGTGGTAACGATCCTGATGCCGCTCATTCTGTCCAGCCTTGCCCGCATCGACGTGATTTCCAACGCCATGGAGCTGCGCGGCTTCGGTAAGGACAAAAAGAAGCGCACCTGGTATATGGCGCGCCCGCAGAAACGAAATGACTGGATGGTGATCGGATTTGGAGTGCTGCTTTTAGTGCTCAGCGCGGTGATTACCTTCTGGGACGGGGATCGGTTTTTTAACCCGTTCACATGATACCTACACCGTCCACCCGCCATCCAGGGTAATAATCTGCCCTGTCAGGTATTCCGGCGCTTGTGCTAACTGCAGGCAGAGCGCCGCCACTTCATCAGGCCGTCCAATCCGGTCCGCCGGGATTTCCGTAATCAGCGCCTGCATCTCAGCTTGAGACAAGTTCGCGTTCATCGAGGTGTCGATCAGGCCGCAGGCGATGGCGTTGACCTGCACATTGCCGGGGGCGGCTTCCTTCGCAAGGGCTTTCGTCAGGGCGTTGACGGCTCCTTTGGAGGCCGAATAGGCTGCCTCCATGCTTGCGCCGTGCTCGCCCCAGACGGAGGAAATATTGATGATCCGCCCGCTGCCGCAGCTTAACATCCCCGGCAGCAGATATTTGCAGCTTAAAAAGACGCTGGTCAGGTTGGTATCCATGACCCGCCGCCAGTCGTCAAGCGACATATCCTGCAAAAGCCCCACGTAGGAAATGCCGGCGTTATTGATGAGCACATCCATGGCGGGCAGTTCCTTTAAAAATGCTTCATATGTCTCTGCGTCCGCCACATCCACGGCAAAGCAGGCCGCATTGACGCCGTATTCCTCCTGCCATTTATCGGCGGCACTCTTAAGCATTTCCAGATTTTCCTTACAGATTAAATATAATTCCCAGCCTTCCCTGGCAAAGGCTTCGGCGATGGCGCAGCCGATTCCGCGGGAGGCGCCGGTGATACAGATTTTTTTTGGCATTTCAGGATTTCCTTTTGAAAAATTGAAAACATCTGCGTTTATGCAGACCGATTTTAGTGTTTTTTTCAGAATACCACCGAACAGAGCGTTTTACAAGGCAGAGTCTTAAGGGAATTTGGGCTTTACTTTATTTTCATGCGATGGCATAATGAAAGCACCTGATCAAAATCTCGGAGCAAGGCCAATACAACTTAAAGAACAAAAATTACAGCTGCAGGACATCATTTTACAGTATTCTGTCCAGAATAACAGTGTGACCATCACCGGCATGGAAGGCTTTCGCGCCGCGCTTGCGGTGCCGGAAACAATAGAAAATCTGCCGGTGACTGCGATCGGCAAAAAGGCTTTCCTTTGCAAAAGCTGCCTGGAGCGGGTGATAATGCCGAAGACGGTGGCACGGCTGGAGGACTATGCCTTCGCGCAGTGTGGTCGGCTGCAGGAAGTGGAAGCACCGGGAGAAGTGTCCCTGGGGACGGGCGTTTTCAAGGGCTGTAAGTCTATGGAACAGCTGGCGTTGGGGGAGATTTCGCCCAACGCGCAGATTCTGACGGCGGCGCTGTGCTGCCACCTGAAGGCGGACTATCTGTTAAGCGACCCGGAGCGGGGGAGTGAGCGATGGTTTGAACGGTGGGATCAGTGCCTGCGTTCCTTCCTGGAGGAGGACGATGAGGAGAATTATCATGACCTTGTCTTCTGTGGGGAGGAGGATATCGGTATCCGCATGCAGGATCAGATTCTGGAGGAAAAGAAGCTGAAGGCGTACCTGTGCTTTCTCAGGCTTGCGCATCCGGCTTCTTTAAAGGAAGGCGGGCGCAGGGCCTTCACGGAATATCTGCTGCACCATACGAAGGGCTGCGCTTCTGAGGAGGCCTGGCAGGTTCTGACAGAACAGTTGAAGGATCAAATGCAGTATTTTAAGCTTTTCGCCGACCTGGGAGGAGTGACGAAGGACAATCTGGACGGCATGATTTCGGATCTGGATGAGACACAGACGGAGGCGAAGGCGTTTCTGATTCGTTTCCGGGAGGAGCATTTCGGGGAGTATGATATTTTCGCGGAGTTTACACTTTAAAAGGAAATACAGAGGATATGGCGGTTTATCAAAGAGTAAAATTTTTTTGCATATCCTTGACTGAAGGAGGAATTAGCTAAATGAAAGACTTAATCATCATCGGGGCCGGCCCGGCCGGACTGTCGGCGGCGGTCTATGGCCTGCGCGCCGGCATGGACCTGGAAATCTTAGAATCAAACTATATGGGCGGTGGCCAGGTGCTCAACACCTATGAGGTGGATAATTATCTGGGCATGCCTCATTACAACGGCTTTGATCTGGGCATGGCTTTCCAGAATCATGTGGCGGATATGGGGAAGGAGCTTCTTTCACGCGATGTGACAGCCATTGAAAAGACAGACGCGGGTTTTGCGGTTCACACGGATCAGGGGGTAATGGAGTGTAAAACCGTCATTTATGCGGCAGGCGCTACGAACCGTAAGCTTGATGTCCCCGGCGAGGAAGCACTTCGGGGAAAGGGCGTTTCCTACTGCGCAACCTGTGACGGCGCGCTTTACCGGGGGCAGACGGTGGCGGTCGTGGGCGGCAGCTATGCCGCGGTGGAGGACGCTGTTTACCTGGCGGGTCTGTGCGGGAAGGTGTATCTGATTCACAGGCGGGACAGTCTTAGAGCAGGCGCTGTTCTGGAGAAAAAACTGAAAGGCCTTCCCAACGTGGAGATTCTCTGGAATACAATTCCTGTGGAAATCCTGGGTCAGGAAGAGGTGGAGCATTTCCACCTGCGGAACAAGCTGACAGACGAGGAGTGCACGCTGGATGTGCAGGGCGTGTTTGTGGCGGTGGGTACCGTGCCCAATACGCAGCTTTTGCAGGGGCTGGCCGACCTGGATGATTACGGCTATGTCATTGCCGGGGAGGATTGTGCTTCCTCGGTTCCCGGATTATTTGCGGCGGGGGACTTAAGGACAAAGAGACTGCGCCAGGTCATCACG
The DNA here is from genome assembly GCA_021205565.1 of Lachnospiraceae bacterium. Classification (GTDB taxonomy): domain Bacteria; phylum Bacillota; class Clostridia; order Lachnospirales; family Lachnospiraceae; genus RGIG6307. The sequence goes on from JAJPXG010000098.1 coordinate 6,154, forward strand.
GCGGTGGCGGACGGCGCCAATGCGGCAACCGCGGCCTGGGAGTATCTGCGGAGCTGAGGCGGCCAGTAAATTGTACAGAATATTCAGTCAATTTTGAAAAAAGTTTTTCTGTCGTAATCCGCAAAAATTTCTTGACAAATGAAAAATTGGCAAAAATAACAAATCAATTTGCAGGAAAAGCGTCAAAAAAGGACTTTTCCGCGATGAAATTCTGCTGGCTGCAATTGGAAAAAAGAAAAGTTGTCCACATGGACAACCCCTCTTTTTTTCGCTTTTTTTAAGTTATGCACAGAGTTATCCACTTTATCCAC
>JAJPXG010000036.1:0-5592 GCA_021205565.1 Lachnospiraceae bacterium
GATTATAACATACATTAAGTTTTAATAAAACACAAAAAAATCATCAAATTTGAACAGTGCGTTCTTCTTCTTTTTGTCACATTTGCCTGTCACTTCCGTACAAATACCGCCAGAGCACATAGATCACATTGTTTATTTTTCTCTTTTGCAGAACAGTATTTTCGGCAACAATGTCATATTGACGAAAATAACCTCCTGAAGCTGTAATCTCCACAGTACCGACCACATCTCCTGCATATACCGGTGCCGTCAGCTGCTTACTGACCTTCATCTGCACTGTTGCGCTCTCCCATTCCGCCATAAGAAGAGACAGGCTCTCTTCTCCTTCCACAGCTACCGGCATTTTATATTCCTCAAAAAAATCTGCCGGATTCATGTCAGCCTCCATCACAGGTATGGCAGTGAGATCCGGTTTTTCATAAATCTGTGTCGGCGTATAATTGCTGAGGCCGTATTCCATCAGGATTCTTAGGTCCACCCATTTTTTAGTCTGATTCCCGTAGGCTCCGCAGTTCAAAAGTGCCACAACAAAGGTCCGGCCCTCGCTCTCAAGCGCACCCACATAGCAGTAGCCGGCCCGGCCGGTGTAGCCTGTTTTTCCGCTTAAAGCGCCCGTCATCATGGTCAGAAAGGCATTATGATTGGTGCAGCTGTAATAATGCTGAGCGTTAAGATCCGTAAACCCATAAGCGGATGTCTGTGTAATCTTAAGAAACGCCTCCTTTTGGGGTGATTCCAGAATGCAGTAGCTCATCACCCTGGCCAGCTCAGCTGCCGTAGTAGAATGAAAAATCTCCTGTGTTTCTCCGTTCTCGTCCATATATTCCTCAGACGCATCCAGTCCGTTCGGCGTCAGATAATGTGTCTGTGTGCAGCCAAGCGAAACCGCTTTTTCATTCATCAGTTTCAGGAAAGCACCCACCGCTTCTGCGGACTCCTCCCATGTATGGTTCACAATGGTCTGCGTATCCCAGCCCAACTCAAGCGATCCAATATGCTCCGCAATCGCCACCGCCGTATCATTATGGGATTCCAGCATCAAGGAATGCAAAAGGTCATTCAGACTCGCCTGTTCTCCCTTTGACATCCCCAGTTTCACCTTCGGCTGTGAAGCCGCGTAGGAAGAAAAAGTGACAACGTCTTCCAGATCACCGTATTCCAGGGCAATGATGCAGGTCATAATTTTAGTGGTGCTTGCCATGGCAAGCACGGTATCTTCATTTTTGCCATACAGAATGCGGCCCGTGGAAGCATCCATCAATACCGCTGCCTGACTGAAAAGGTCGCTTTCCCTGATGGTCTGCGGTTCTGACGCAAAAACCACAGTGTGCTGCAAGCACATCGTAAGCAACAGGCATGTCAGGAATGCAGCTGTCCTTATTGCCGTCAGGAGACATACGCGCAGAACGTGCCGCCTTTCCCATGCAGCCTCTGCAGTACAGATACACAGTACAATTGCTGCTTCACAAATCAATAGAGAGAAACAATAACCATTCACCAACTGCTTTGCCGGTTCACCTATTCAGAATCTGCTCTAAGATATGCTTCATACAAGAAAGATATTCCCGTTAAATATCCAGTTTCAGAGGCACTTCTTCCTCTGCCTCCTGTTTGAATTCCTCCATCTGCAAAGTGGATGCCTCCGGCATGTCTTCCAGGGAAGAAAGGCCGAAGGAACGAAGGAACTGTTCCGTCGTTCCGAAAAGAATGGGCCTGCCCGGAGCATCCAGACGCCCCAGTTCCTGAATCAGATCATATTCCAGCAGCTTGTTGATCGCATGGTCGCAGCTGACTCCGCGGATCTTTTCAATTTCCATGCGCGTCACCGGCTGTTTGTAAGCCACAATGGACATGGTTTCCAGCACAGTCTCGGAAAGCGTGACCTTTCTGGGTGTGCGGGCAATCCGGATAATGGTATCATAATACTCCGGTCTTGTCCCCAGCTGCACTGCATCATCCAGGAAGACCAGCTGCAGTCCGCTTTCACGCTCCCGATAATCACTCTGCAGCTCCTTTAACAGGCTCGTTACTTCCTTTTTGTCCAGCTCTGCAGCCTCCGCAAGACGCGCTATTTCCACACTGTCTCCGATTGTAAATAAAATGGCCTCTATCGCCGCCTTCGCTTCCGTTCGATTCATAATCCGTCTCTCCGTCGATATTCTGTCTCACTCATCAAAGTGCCGCAGTGATCTCTGACTGAATTTCCTCCGCGCGTGCTTCCAGAACCTGCTCATCATCAAAGGTTTCCTGGGAAGTGATCTGAATATCCGAAAAAAGGGCATCCTGCTCCACAGTCACTTTTCCCGTGCGCATCAACTCCAGCACTACCAGAAAGGTAACAATCACTTCCTCCCGCGAGTCCGCTCTTTCTAAAAGCTCCCGAAAGTGAAAATGTCTGTGGGACAAAATGTAATGTCCAATATAGCCGGCCTTTTTTTCCGCATCCACATTTTCCTTCCGGATATCTCCATAACGGCTTCTGACCGGATCAATCTTATCCTCCTGACGCTTTAAGAGCTGTTCATAGAGTGCATGCAGTTTTGGAAGCGTCATCTCTCCAAGCAGCTCCTCATAATTCACCGGCGGCTTGTAAGCCTTCACTTCATCCGGCAAACGCTCTCCCCGATAAACCGATCGCCCCGACAAAACAAGCCTGTCCTTCAGCTCCTGCGACATTGCTTTGTACAGCTTATATTCCAGCAATCGCTCCACAAGCTCCGCCCGCGGGTCCTCTTCCTCGCCTTCCTCGTCCACTTCTTTCGGCAGAAGCATCCTGCATTTGATGTCCAGAAGTGTGGCGGCCATCACCAGAAACTCGCTGACTATATTCATATCCTCATGATCCATAGCGCGGATATAGTCCAGGTACTGCTCTGTAATCTCCACAATAGGAATATCATAAATATCAATTTTATTTTTTTCAATCAGATGAAGCAGAAGGTCCAGCGGACCCTCAAACTTTTCAAGCTTTACAGGTATGGACATTTTGTATCTCTCCCGGTTCCATATCGATAACAACGCACTCCCCCGGATTAAACATCCTGAGAGGAATCGTATGACTGCCAAGTCCCCTGCTGATGATCATGGCGGAACCGTGATCAGTGAAAAGACCGCCGTCATATTTCGGAAACAGTCGAAAGGAGGTGGAAATGACGCCGCCCAATATGGGAAGTCTGACAATTCCGCCGTGTACATGACCGCTGACTGTAAGATCCGCTCCCCAGTCCGCATATTGAGGGAAAAACTCCGGATTATGCGCAATCAAAAGATGAAAAAAGTCTTCATCCGCCTTTCCAAACCGTCTCTCCAGATAGTCCGCGGGAAGTCTTCTCCCACTCGTTCTGCGATAATAGTGTTCCTCCAGCTCAAGCCCATGAAGTGCAATCTGATATTGTGGAAAAACCACGCTGTCATTCTTAAGAAAAACCACGCCGGTTCTCTGAAGCTTATGCCGGTATTCCTCATACCTGTCACCGTAATCCTCCTTGCGCTCTGCGAGTCTGCTTTCGTGATTGCCCATCCCATAATAAACAGGAAACTCAGCCGCAAGCTTCTCAAGCAAGGCCGCCGAAGCGCCAAAGTCCGATCTCAGAGAAGCGGTCACCATATCTCCTGCAATGAGTATGAAATCCGGCTTCTGCTCTTTGACTGCAGCATACAGCCGCTCATTGTCTTTTCCATAAACGGTATCATGCAGATCAGCCAGCACAACGACGCGCACCGCCTTTTTCAGCTTTGGATGCGTGAGTCGATATCTGACAATATGAAAATGATGGGTGTCATGAAAGATAATCCCGCAGCAGACTATGACTGCCAACAGCAAAATCCGGATAATAACAGATTGCATAAACTCCGTTCCCAGACTGTTGTCTGATCTGAATCTTTATATAAAATCGTTCCTGCAACCAGCCTATTCTACCATATAATCACCGAAAGGTGCAAGCCGCAGTTAAAGGAAACAGTATAATTGCAGCATCCCGTTTTCTTTTATCACAAACCGACTCACACTGTACAGTGAAAATCAAAGCAGAAAACATCTGACAGCAAACTGATAATAGTCCCTAAACGATGCCGCATCTATGTTCTCCGTATAGACAATTTCCACCCGACCGATTTCCTGTCCGTTTAAGGAATACACCGCATAGCCCGCCGTCTGCCCTTCCGCCACAGGGGCCTGCACCTTTTCGGGCAGTTCAATGCTTTTTACAATCTGCGTCAGATCTCTGTTTTCTGTATCCAGATAACGAAATTCTTCACTGTATGCAATATCAGCCTCCCTGACAAGCGCACCGGTCAGCTCCACACTGCCTAACAGCTCCTGATTTTCATCCACATACAGGGAACTGACAGAATAACCGTAATTTAGTAATGCCGCTGCCTCCGCAAAACGGTCCGCACTGTTCTCACAACCCATCACAACAGCAATCAGTTCAATATCGTCTTTCCGGGCAGTAGCGGAAACGCAGAATTTCGCTTTGGATGTAGAACCTGTTTTCAATCCCGTTGTATAAGGGTAACTTTTCAGCAGCTTATTGGTACTGTTCAATGTAAACACGGATTCTCCCCGACTTGTGACATGGGTAATATCCTCCATCCAGATTCCCGTAAAATCAAACACTTCCGGATACAGTGTAATCAGCTCTCTGGACATAATTGCCACATCCTTCGCGCTGGTATAATGCATATCTGAATCTGACAGACCGCAGCAGTCTTCAAAATGCGTATCCACCATTCCCAGGCTGACCGCTTTCTGATTCATCAGATCAACAAAAGCTCCTTCGGATCCTGCCGCGAACTCTGCGAGGGCCACACAGGCATCGTTGGCACTGGCGACTGTGACGCACTTAATCAGTGTTTCCACGGTCTGTACCTCGCCCGGTTCCAGATAAACCTGGCTGCCGCCCATGCTTGCCGCATAATCACTTGTAATCACAGAATCCGAGAAGCTGATTTTTCCCTCAGAAAGAGCCTCAAAGATCAGAAGAAGCGTCATAATCTTTGTAATTGATGCGGGGGAGCGCCGTTCCGCAGCGTTTTTTTCATAAATCACCTGTCCGGTGGAGGCTTCCATCACAATCGCAGATGGAGAACTGATTTCCGTCGCAGCTCTGACCATAAAGCCATGAGAAAAGACACAGGTAAACGCCATTAAAAAAGCCAGAAACAGGGAAAATAATTTTCTCATAATTTGTGCAGCCTTTGATTTCTTCCTTTATTTTATTCAGACCGCAATTCACTTATGTACAGTATTTTCAGAAAGGCAGTCTCCTGTGGACGCACATCAAAACGGCCGGTATTTTGTGTGATATATTTCCCGGCACAAAAATACCCGCAGAATGAAATTCTGCGGGGTATCCGGTTTGTTTAATTATATTTGCGCTTTCTGGCAGCTTCAGACTTCTTCTTACGCTTTACAGACGGCTTCTCATAGTGCTCACGCTTGCGGATCTCCTGCTGGATCCCAGCCTTCGCGCAGCTTCTTTTGAAGCGACGCAGAGCACTGTCCAAAGATTCGTTTTCTTTGACGATTATGCTAGACATCTACACCTGACCTCCCTTCAGTCCCTTCAAGCAATCATGACTGATCCGGGT
>JAJPXG010000036.1:5602-18749 GCA_021205565.1 Lachnospiraceae bacterium
TTGCAATTCCGTCAAAATACTGGTAGTATGGTAAAGAATGTATTTCAATTACAACCTGAGAGAGGGAAAATATGAAAAATCTAACACGAAGAGACTTTTTGAGAGTCTCAGGAGCAGGACTTGGCGTATTTGGCCTGATGGGGCTGGTAGGCTGCTCAAGCGAAAGCTCAGGTTCAAGCTCTTCTGAGGAAACTCAGGTCACATCCGTTGATCTCACAGAGGCTCTGGAAGAGCAGTCGGAAACTGACACTGACACTGAAAATACAGACGAGGAAGAGATCGTTGAAGAGGAAAGCCACGAGGGAATGTACCGCAGCGAACTGACAAATGAGTGGATCGATGAGGCGCTTGAAAACCAGCGTCCTGTCGCAATCATGGTGGACAACGAATCCACAGCTCTGGATCATTACGGTGTCAGCCAGGCAGATATCGTTTATGAGATGATGAACAGCACTGCAAACAGCGAGGTTACCCGCTTAATGTGCATCGTAAAGGATTATGCCGCCATCACGCAGTTTGGCAGTATCCGCAGCACACGCCCTACCAATATGATGATTGCCCCTGAATATAATGCGGTTTTAGTCCATGACGGGGGCCCGTATTACATTGACGCTTTCCTGGAGAACGCCTGGGTGGATAATTTAAGCGGCGGTTTTTCCCATATCTCCAACGGAAAGGCATACGAATATACAGAGTATGTGACGACCGCTGAAATCGAGACTCGTATGGCATCAGCCAAAATTGACACTGAATATAATGAATATTACCAGGGTGTGCATTTCCAGTTTGCCAATGAATCCGATCCGGTGATTCTGTCAGAGGAAAGCAACTCTATCGACTGTACGCTGGTTGATCTGCCCTTCCCGCACAATAAATCTCAGTTGGATTATGATGAGGAAAGCAATACATATCTGTATTCTGAATATGGCAAGGCTCATATTGACCTGGCAAATGACAGTGTCCAGACCTCTTTCACCAACGTCATCCTGCAGTGTGCGAGCATCACGCAGTATGACGAAAACGGCTACATGCAGTTTAATATTCTCAACGAGACCGGCTCCGGCTACTATATCACCGGCGGTTCTGCCATTCCGATTACCTGGAGCAAGGGACACGATATGTATCCAACCGTCTATTATAATATGTCCGGCAGCGAGATCACGCTGAACACAGGCAAGACCTACATTGCCCTGGTTTCCAAGAGCAGATGGGATGAACTGGTTTTAGAATAATCTTTGCAGAATAATCTTTACAGAGTAATCTTTAAAAAAGGATGTTTCAATCTTCAAATTGAAACATCCTTTTTTTATCATCATTTCCGGAAAAATCTGTTATTTTATTCCTGACCGGCGAGCTGTCCGCTCAGCACTTCCGCAACCGCTTCCATTGCCTTCGGAATACCAGCCGGATTTTTGCCGCCGGCCTGCGCCATGTTGGGCCTGCCGCCGCCTCCGCCGTCAACCAGGGCAGCGATGCTCTTAATCATATTACCGGCGTGTGCGCCCTTCTTCACAGCGTCATCCGTAGCCATGGCAATCAGGTTAACCTTACCATCGTATTCACTTGCCAGCACAACAACGCCCTCTTTAAGCTTCTCTTTTAACTGGTCGCCCAAATCACGCAGACCATGCATATCGACGCCCGGGACAGCCCTGGCAATCAGCTTAACGCCCTTCACTTCCTTCACCTGATCCGAAACATCACCTAAAGATGCCTGCGCCGCTTTTGCCTTCAGGGATTCATTCTCAGACTGTACCGTCTTCAAATCAGCCATCAGATGGCGGATTCTGTCAGCCGCCTCAGCTGGTGAAGCCTTCAATACCTGTGTAATTCCGTTGAGCGTTTCCTCCAGATGTTCATAATATTTCAGAACTCCCGAACCGGTAACCGCCTCTATCCTGCGTACACCGGCGGCAACGCCGGACTCCGAAAGGATTTTGAAGCTGCCGATCACGGACGTATTCGACACATGCGTACCGCCGCAGAATTCCTTGGAGTAATCTCCCATTTCCACTACGCGGACGGTTTCACCGTATTTTTCACCAAACAGCGCCATGGCGCCGGTCTTTTTGGCCTCCTCGATCGAAAGAATTTCCGTTACGACCGGCAGAGCCTCCTCAATTTTTTCATTGACTTTAAGCTCAACCGCCTTGATTTCCTCACGGCTCATGGCGGAGAAATGTGAAAAGTCAAAGCGAAGGCGCTCACCGTCGACGAAAGAGCCGGACTGCTCCACATGGGTTCCCAGCGTATCCCGCAGCGCTTTCTGCAGCAGATGCGTCGCGGAATGGTTTTTGCAGGTATTTGCGCGGTTCACAGCATCGACCTTCAAAGTCACACTGTCTCCCACTTTAACCATGCCTGACGTTACTACGCCTACATGTCCCACTTTTCCACCCAACAGCTTCACAGTCTCTTTCACTTCGAAAGTAAAGCCCTCGGTACTGATCATGCCGACATCACCCTGCTGACCACCCATCGTGGCGTAGAAAGGTGTCTCAGCTACGATCAGAGTAGCGTTCTCTCCGTCGCTGACGGCCTCTACAACCTCTGTCTCTGTAGTCAGTGCCAGCACCTTTGAGTTATATTCCAGATGATCATATCCCACAAACTGCGAAGTGATGGCCGGATCGATCTGCTCATACACCGTTGCGTCTGCGCCCATGTAATTGGTGGTCTTTCTGGCTTTCCTGGCGGTCTCGCGCTGCTTCTGCATCAGACGGTTAAACCCATCCTCATCCAGGGTAAAGCCCTTCTCCTGTATGATTTCTTCTGTCAGATCCATCGGGAAGCCGTAAGTATCGTACAGTTTGAAGGCGTCCTCCCCCTTTAAGACCTTCTCATTCGTTTCAGACATTTTCTTCTCTATTGAAGATAAAATGGAAAGTCCCTGGTCGATGGTCTTATTAAACTTGTGCTCCTCCTGAGTCAGGACATTTAAAATAAATTCCTTCTTCTCCTCTAACTCCGGATAACCGTCCTCACACTCATGAATAACTGTCCTGGACAGCTCTGCCAGGAACTCACCCTTAATGCCAAGCTTTCTGCCATGACGGGCAGCACGGCGAATCAGACGTCGCAGGACATAGCCTCTGCCTTCGTTGCTGGGCATAATGCCATCGGAAATCATAAAGGTAGAGGAACGGATATGGTCGGTAATCAGACGGATGGATTCATCTTTCACCGGATCCGTCTCATACTCCGTATGTGCCAGCTCGCAAATACGGTCGCGGATGGCCTTCATGGTGTCAATATCAAAAACTGTATCCACATCCTGTACAACCACGGCAAGACGTTCCAGCCCCATGCCGGTATCAATATTTTTCTGTTTCAGTTCGGAATAATGGCCGTGGCCGTCATTGTCATACTGGGTGAAAACATCGTTCCAGACTTCCATGAAGCGGTCGCAGTCACAGCCGACGCCGCATGTCGGCTTGCCGCAGCCGTATTTTACTCCACGGTCATAATAAATTTCGGAACAGGGACCGCAGGGCCCCGCGCCATGTTCCCAGAAATTGTCGCATTTGCCGTCCGCATCCCTGTAGAAGCGGGTAATTTTCTCCGCCGGGACACCTATCTCCTCCGTCCAGATGCGAAAAGCTTCCTCGTCCTCAAAATAGATAGATGGGTAAAGCCTCTCCGGATCCATGCCGACAACTTCGGTCAGGAATTCCCAACTCCAGTGAATGGCTTCACTCTTAAAATAATCGCCAAAGGAGAAGTTCCCCAGCATTTCAAAGAACGTCAGATGCCGTGCAGTCTTACCCACGTTCTCAATGTCTCCGGTACGGACACACTTCTGGCAGGTCGTCACTCTGCGTCTGGGCGGAATCTCCTGCCCTGTAAAATAAGGCTTCAAAGGAGCCATACCGGAATTGATGATCAGCAGGGAATTGTCATTGTGCGGTACGAGAGAAAAACTCTTCATCTTCAGATGATCCTTGCTCTCGAAAAACGCAAGGAACATTCTTCTCAGTTCGTTAACACCATATGGTTTCAAGGTTCATTTCCTCCAAATAAGAATATTGGTTGATTAAAATGTAAATTTCTCCGCAAAATAGCTGTCCAGATCCGCGATGGCGACCCGCTCCTGCGCCATGGTGTCACGGTCACGGACGGTTACGCAGCCGTCGGTCTCGGAATCGAAATCATAGGTCACGCAGTAAGGCGTGCCGATCTCGTCCTGACGGCGGTAACGCTTGCCGATATTGCCGCGGTCGTCATACTCGCAATTATACTTTTTACAAAGATTCATATAGATTTGAGTCGCGCCGTCCGCAAGCTTCTTGGACAGAGGAAGCACACCGATCTTAACTGGAGCAATGGCCGGATGGAAATGCAGAATGTTGCGCACATCACCGCCCTCTAACTCTTCCTCATCGTAAGCGGAACAAAGAAACGCCAGCACTACACGATCTGCGCCCAGAGAAGGCTCAATCACATACGGAATGTACTTCGTCTTTTTCTCATCGTCAAAGTAGGTCAGATCCTGGCCGGACACCTTCTGATGGCAGCTTAAGTCATAATCTGTTCTGTCTGCAATGCCCCACAGCTCACCCCAGCCGAAGGGGAAGAGAAATTCAATGTCCGTGGTTGCTTTGGAATAGAAGCTGAGTTCTTCCTTTTCATGGTCTCTGACGCGCAGCTCTTCTTCTTTCAGTCCAAGGGTCTTGAGCCAGTTGATGCAGAAGCTTCTCCAGTAATCAAACCACTCCAGATCAGTATCCGGTTCGCAGAAAAACTCCAGCTCCATCTGCTCAAATTCTCTGGTACGGAAAGTAAAGTTGCCGGGCGTGATCTCATTGCGGAAGGACTTGCCGATCTGGCCGATGCCGAAGGGAATCTTCCTGCGGCTGGTACGCTGCACGTTTTTGAAATTCACAAAAATACCCTGCGCAGTTTCCGGTCGCAGATACACGGTATTTTTGGCGTCCTCGGTAACGCCCTGGAAGGTCTTGAACATCAGATTGAACTGACGGATATCCGTAAAATTATGCTTTCCGCAGCTGGGGCAGGGAATATTGTGTTCCTGAATATAGTCCTGCATCTTTTCATTGGACCAGCCGTCAAGGCTCTCGGACAGCACAATGCCGTTTGCCTTATTAAAATCCTCAATCAGCTGGTCAGCACGGAAACGCTCATGGCATTCCTTGCAGTCCATCAGCGGGTCAGAAAAGCCGCCCAGATGGCCGCTGGCCACCCATGTCTGGGGATTCATTAAGATCGCGCAGTCCACACCTACGTTATATGGATTCTCCTGCACAAATTTCTGCCACCAGGCTTTTTTGACGTTATTTTTCAGCTCGACGCCGAGATTGCCGTAGTCCCAGGTGTTGGCCAGACCGCCGTAAATCTCGGAGCCCGGATAAATGAAGCCTCTGGCAGAAGCAAGGGCTTTGATTTTGTCCATTGATTTTTCCATATATAGTCTCCTCATTGAAATTTATTTATATACCACATAATACGGTCCCGTACTGTCCGTAAGCGGAACCACATTGTAGTCGTCTGTCAGCTCCAGATTCGTACTGTAATACATAATCCTGCCGGAACAGCACACCGCAATCACTTCATTCCAGATAAAAATGTCATAATCAGTCCGACTGACATCCGAAAGAATGATCTGCGAGCCGTCCTTTGTGGAATTCACTGTCACCTTCAGTCTGTAGTTATCGTCAAACGCGGAAGCAATCGTCCCCAGATAGCAGGAGGTATCCATAAACGCCTCATAATCTGACGCTGAATCCATCTCATAGGTAAACCGGATTACGCCGTCAGTGACCTCCGCCGACTGCACACGGACACCCAGTCCGGTCTCATCCGCTTCCTCACCGGCCATCTGAGTCAGTTCGTCCACATCATAGTAGGACTCTCCAAAATCCGTCACAATCGTATAAGTCAGGCTCTGATCCTTTTCCAGTTCAACCGTATCCCGGTCAAACGAGCTTATCTCACTCGTTCCGCAGCCGGTCAGAAACAGGCTGACAATCAGGACCACAGGCAGAATGTGTCTGATTTTCATATTTCGTCACCCCTTTGATGCACAATGCACAACGCTTTATCCGGTATATTATACCGAATTCAACCGTATTTTTCAACCTGAGGATTCCAATATTTCAAGGCTTTTAAATTTCTGACCAATACAGCGGGCGCAATATTCCTTTGCGCAGCCGCTCAGCTGGCATAAAACCTCCTCCGAAAGCCGGAAACTGTACAATTTCTCCACTGTGGAGCTGACAATATAGCTGATCGCATAGCCGCAGTCGCTGTCAGGCGAGACACCATTTAACAGCCCGGGAAATTCTCCGTTGACGGCGATGGCTTTGATCTCAAAAACCGCCCTCACCAGCCTTTGATCATATGCCGGATGTATCAGCGCACGCAGAGACTGGTAAAGGAGCTTTAAGAGTTCTCTGTCGTCATTATTCTCTCTTCCATAATAATCCGCAATTTCCAGGAAATAAAAACCGTAACAGGCTTTTTCATAATCCATGCGCAGCTGTTCAAAATACTGATCGATATGTACGCACTGGAGATTATACGCCTGTCTGCCGGCATACAGGTCAAATTCGCCGAAGCAAAACGGACTTGCGGCCGCCAGAAAGCGGTTGTTGGGCCTGCGGGCGCCTCTGGCAAAAGCCGAGATTTTCCCGGTTTCCTTTGTCAGCAGCACTATTCGCTTGTCATACTCTCCGACCGGTTCCGCTTTCAGAACCATACCGGTTACTCTGATGATGTCCTGCATGACAGCTCTTGCCTCCCCCAATCCACTTTCAGGCAGATGAAATCAAACTACCTGGCGTCCTTCGGATCATATCCGAAGTTCTTCATCAGAAAATCACTGTCACGCCAGTCCTTTTTGACTTTGACCCAGAGCTTTAAATTTACCTGCATCTCCACCAGATCCTCGATATCAGGACGTGCCGCGGAGCCGATCTTTTTCAGCATACTGCCGCCTTTTCCGATAATCATCCCCTTGTGTGACTCTTTTTCGCAGACAATTGTGGCATCAATGTCCACGATATGTTCTCTGTATTTCATACTGTCAACACTGACTGCAACGCCATGCGGGATTTCCTCTCCCATCAGCCGAAGGATCTTTTCGCGGATCAGCTCCGAAACAATCTGGCGGACAGGCTGATCTGTGACTGTATCCTCATCATAAAAATATTCTCCCTCCGGCAGATGCTGGAAAATGTACGTCAGAAGGGTATCCACATTGGTGCCGTGTTTGGCAGACACAGGTACGATGTCATCAAAATCCATCAGACGGCGGTAGGTTTCAATCACCGGGGCAATTTCCGCTTTTTTCACAGTATCGACCTTGTTAATGACAAGAATTTTAGGAGTCTTTGTCTGCTTCAGTTTCTCTAAAATCGCCTCTTCTCCGGCTCCAATATGCGTATCAGGTTCCACGAGCCAGAGAATGACGTCCACCTCGGACAGGGTCTTGTTCGCCACGTTGACCATGTATTCGCCCAGCTTATTCCTGGATTTGTGAATGCCTGGTGTGTCCAGAAAGACAATCTGCCCTTTGTCGCAGGTATAGACTGTCTGAATACGGTTGCGGGTTGTCTGCGGTTTTTTGGATGTGATGGCTATTTTCTGACCGATAATGTGGTTCATCAGGGTGGATTTGCCTACATTGGGGCGGCCGATGATGGTGGCGAAGCCGGATTTATGTTGTTCCATGTATATGTTCTTTCCGTTTCCGAAGCTGTCATCCAAAAAGAACGGCTCTGCGTCTTGTTGCGAATGCCGCCTTATCTTTTTGGATGCCAGCTTCTGCTTTATTCAAATTTACAGATATTGCTCAACTCTCCCGAAAATTTCCTTGTTCTGCTGGATTTTCTCCGCGTTGCCGACAACGCAAAGGGCGCCGTCTTCCATAAAGGCCGCGACGTATGCGGAGAGACTGCGCAGCACATCGGGAGTGCAGCTTAAAAGTTCGTCGCGCTCTTTCTGCATTTTCTCGTAGGATTTACCGTTCATATAGGCGGACAGAGACATATTACCCAGACCCTGCGGAGTCAGGGGAGTATCCAGCTCACTGATCGCACCGATAATATACTTGGTCATAGTGCGCTCGTCAATTTCCAGATTTGCAATCGCCTCTGACGCGTTTTCGTACACTTCAACCGTCCGCTTCAGATGCGGATCACGGTAGGAAACAAAATAGCTGTCACCATTTAATCCAAAGCGAAGCATACAGCCGTAGGCGCCTCCCTTTACACGCACCTGCGTCCAGAGATACTCATAGCTTAACATAGTTTTGAGTACCCGCAGCGCGCCGGTGTATTTGAGTCCGTTCTTTTTAAAGTTTCCGGCCCGGCATACATACTGCACCTGTCCGGAGGTCATGAAGCCCTCCTGTTTTTTGGATACTGTCGGCTCATATGTTCCGGTTTCGACCTGCGTGGTATATAAGTGAGAAGCAAAACTCTCTATTTCCTTCATCACACACGCAATTCCGCTCTCCTCGGCGGTGATATCTACCATCAGATTTTCTTTTCTGAAAAGAACCTCGCAAAGCTTCTTAAGGGACTGTGCTGTCTCTTCCTGCCCCTTTAAATCCCGCTGCGCAAGCCTGCTTAAGAATCGGTATGCCTCAAGTCCTGAGAGTTCCTCCTGCACCGCGGCCGTCTTACTGAAATAAGACATGGCACGGGTCGCTGCAACCTGGTTTCCCGCCTGCATCAGACCGCTAGTGGCCTCACTCTTTGTCTCCAGCAGAATCTCCTGAAGCCTCTTTAAGTCAGAAAAATCTGTATCCATGATCACTTCCCGGATCAGTTCAACTGTGTCCGGAATATCCTCATAAAGTGCCTTGGCTTTCATATCAAACGTCAGAATGATTTTCTTTTCCTTCTGACTGTTATGATAAAGATTGACGGTTGGCTCCATGCTCCCGCAGACCAGATTAATCTCATTATACAGATCTCCATAGCTGTGGCGGCCTGTATCCATCATCATCAGGACATTCTTTAAAATGGGCAGATACGGCACCAGCTCCTGCGGTACGTCTTTCGCGTCAAAGCTCATGCGCAGGTACGCAATGCCATTAGTATAAAGCGGATGCGTCAGCACCTTGATATCACCGCAGGTTCTGACATCATTCACCGGGCGCAGAGCTTCTTTTTTCAGATCCTCCACCTTCAGCAATGGTATGGTGGCAAGCGCCTCCTCAGAATCCGGTTTGTCCTGATAAGCGCGCAGGTTCTTTTCTTTCTCAATAATGTTCTGAATCTCTTCAGGACTTAAGGCTGCCTTCTTCTCCGCAAGTCTTCGTGCGAAGGCCGCGTCCCGCTCGGCGGTCAGTCCCTCCTTGGGTACCATCACAACCACGCTTCTGTGCGGATTCTTCAGAAAATATGTTTCCACCAGCTGCTCGAAATACCCTTCAGCAGCCTTCTTTTTCAGATTCTCATAGATCTCATTCAGTTCCAGAGAGATGAAAGGCGCATCGTCGGAATAATTCCAGGTGCCCATGGCCTGCAGCCCCATAATCAGGCCCTTCGGCCAGTGCCCACAATCATTTTCTTTATACTGAAACTCCTGGCAGTGAATAGCGGCAGCGAGCGTCTTTTGATCGATCCCCTCTTTTACCGCCTTTGTGAGCGTGTCCGTGATAATCTGCTCGAACTCATCCGCCCTGCTTTCATCCGCGTCCTTCGCGATAATACTGAAATAAGGCTGCAGGATCTCATTCTCCACCGTAGAATAAACATCCTGTCCGATCCCGGCATCCACCAAGGCCTGTCTGACGATTGCCCCCGGAGAGGAACAGAGCGCATAATCCAGAATCTCCAGTGCCGTCGCAGTCTCCGCATCCAAAGAAGTACCAATTGTAACATTGTAGGACAGATAGGCCTTATCTTTCGTCTCCTCACCTTCCATCACAGGGTAAGGCTTCTGCACATACACAGGCTTTGCAAACGGTTTCTGCAGGCGAACCGCAGTATCCATTTTAAGATATTCAAACTGACTCAGATAGTGTTCGTGTATAAAAAGCAGTTTCTCCCACAAATCCAGCGCGCCATACAGATAAATATAGCTGTTGGAAGGATGATACAGGGTACGGTGAAAGTCCAGAAACTGCTCGTAGCTTAAATCCGGAATACACTCCGGGTCGCCGCCGCTCTCCAGGCCATAGCAGGTATCCGGATACAGAGAATTCATGATTTCTCTGGCAAAAACATCATCCGTGCTGGAAAAGGCACCCTTCATCTCATTATAAACCACACCATTGACGGTCAGCGGCGCATCCGGGCTTTCCATCTCGTAATGCCAGCCCTCCTGCAGGAAAATATTCTCCTCCCTGTAAATATTCGGGAAAAACACCGCATCCAGATAAATATGCATCAGATTCTGGAAGTCCTTGTCATTGCAGCTCGCAATCGGATAAAGCGTGCGGTCCGAATAGGTCATGGCATTCAAGAATGTATTAAGTGACCCCTTCGCCAGCTCGATAAAAGGATCCTTGACCGGAAATTCCTTAGAACCGCAAAGCACGCTGTGCTCCAGAATATGGGGAACGCCGGTTGAATCCGTGGGCGGCGTGCGAAAGCCGATATAAAATACCTTATTGTCATCCTCATTCAGGACAGCAGCAATACGCGCCCCTGTTTTGATGTGACGGAGTCTTAAGACTGTGGAATGCAGATCATTGCTCTCCCGCTCCTCCTCCAGGGAATAATACTGCAGAGCTTCTTCTCTTTTCGTCATGTTATTACCTCGCGTTTAGAATTATATAATGATGTTGGTGTTCAAAGTCAATGATACCCCGGATCGCAAAGTCATTAACAGGAACGCCAGCGTTCCATTACTGACCTTTCGACCCTGGTATCATCACATTAAAAAGGACCCGAAGTATGCACTCCAGGCCCAGTGTAAAAGGGGAATTTTACCAAAATTCATGTGCAGATTTCCGTCTGCAAAAAGGAGTATACTACAATGATCGACAAAATGCAAGAATTTTTAAAAAAATTTTCTGCAAATCGTAAAAATTATTATTTTCAGTTTCCATAAGGATCACAGTGTAAAGGAAAGAATGGCCAGCTTGGAGCACTGAATCTCCTGAATCAGCATACCCCTGCGCTCCTTTTGGGCCGGTGTGATGGTGATAAATTCATCCAGGGAATAAATCTGCTCCCGGTACTCTGTCTTTGTACCGCCGCCGAATTTACGGATTTCCTTTAATTCGGAAACCTTGATCCTCGTGCGCAGGGCCTCAAAGGTTTTGTAAACCATTCCGCCCGCTTCCATATAATAAAACAGGCTCTCCACTGTCGTCTGCGGATCGATTTCCCGGATCACATAGGTATTCAGGATGGCCTGAAATTTAAACGGAATATCCTTCTCTTCCGACAAATCACCGAAAGTGAATTTTCCACCCACATAAAGGCGGCCGGTGTCCTGCATGATATATCGATAATCTCTGTATTCCATTTAAGAATCCTCACTGCCTTCCAGATAAGGGATTTTATTGCCGCTTAAACGGACGGCCTCCCGGATTTCCTCCTCTGGTATCCCGCTCTCTAAAGCCAATTCTTCAACGGATACCTTACGCAGAAGCTCCTCGGACAGCGCTCTTGCCTGGTCGTTAACTTTATTAATCCGGTCAGCTATCTTCTGATTCTCATCATGTGTTCCGTTCAGGGAGGAAATATAATCCTCCATGGCATCCATAATGAGTTTCACCAGCATTCCCTGTGCTTCAGCGGCGTGCTCCATAGCGCCGAGCATGGTCACACCGACCGTTAAAGCCACATTGCCCTCCCCGATCAGGTCCTCCATCAGAGCGCCCTGTCCCGCGTAGAGTCTGGCGATTTCCGCAACACGCGGTAAAAAAATCTCCGTCAGTCTGGCCATCGCCGCCTTATCTCCCGCCATGGCAGAAAGCGTAATGGCTTCCGTCTCACCGTCACTCGCCTTCGGAAGCGCCTCCAGTTCCTTTAAGTATGTGTCCAGGTAGCTTATCTCCTCAGATGTCATGAACTCTTCCGGATCAACAGCTTCCTCCACGCCGATGTGCTGTTTCTTCAGATAGTCGTAAACCAGCTCCATCTGGGATGGTTGAAAATTTAAAGGTGCAAAGGCAGCGTCCAACTGATCCTTTGTGATAATACCGGACTGGTCCTTGACTACCTGTTTGACATATTCCAATGTTTTAGCGAATAAAATTTCCTGATTCTGGTCTGCCATAAGACCTCCTACTTGACGTGCGTGTGTGTAAACAGATGCTCCGAGCAATATTCATAATTGCCCTTGCATTTGCTGCAGTAGCGGAATTCCAGGTTTGGATTGGAAACTTCCGTCTGTCCGCAGATCGCGCATTTGTGTACCGCAGCCTGCATCTTTGGTGGTTTGTTCTCCTTTGGCTTATCCTGAATATGCATTTTTCGTTTCACCCGGGTTGCCTGCTGCCTGTAAATCTGCTTCGGATTAAATGATGTACGGTTGCGCAGCAGGAAAATACCCATATTGACTAAAGCGGCACCGATGACAAATTTGCTGAACATATTACCTGTAATAAAGTAATAGCCCATCAAAATCAGATAAATCGCGCCCAGATACTTCGTCTTAATGGGAATGACAAAAAAGAGCATCACCTGCATGTCCGGGAAGGTAGCCGCATACCCTAGAAAGATGGACAGATTGATATAGTATGTGGACATATAATAGGACGCATACAGAGAATAATAGCTCATCACCTGAGCGTTTACGTCTCCTCCCCACACAGATCCGACCCAGACATAGATATTGAGAAGACATAGAAACGACGCCAGAATCGTACATAGAATACCGCCGAAAATATAGGTATTATATTTCCAGGTGCCCCAGACCCTCTCCAACATCGTGCCGATCGACCAGTAGAAATACAACATCAGCAACGTGAAGAAATCAAAGCTTGACGGCGGGATCAAAACCCAGGTAAACAGACGCCAAATCTGCCCATGCAGAATCTGCCAGGCATCTAATGAAAGCCAGTTATATAAAAAAGAAGATGTGGCGTCTGACAGAGACAATACATATCCGATCGCATAACCGATGACCATATAAAGGGACAGATTTTTGATGGCGTAACGGCCGAACTTTTTTTCCCACTTGTTTTTTCCGTAATTCATGGAACCGATAAAACCTTTCTGAA
>JAJPXG010000036.1:18759-31493 GCA_021205565.1 Lachnospiraceae bacterium
GATCTTAAATCCTAAATGTGAAATCCACTCCTGCTTTTCATCAGGCGACAGAAGCAGCCTCCGATCATAACTATTGGGGATTCTACCGTTCTTTTTCAGGAAAGTAAATAAACGGATTTTCATTCCATACGCGAATTTACTCATTTTTAGATTCTTTTTATGATTTTTCGATTTATTTACCAATACACTCCGACACGTTTTGTTGATTTTATATAAAAAAGGGTGTACAATAGCTGTGCTTTCAAAGCATTGCAAAAGAAATGAGGGTTTTTTATGAGTTGTAACGCGTGTGAGACACAGGGCCGCCTGGGCGTGGACATCGGTTCCACCACCGTCAAAATCGTGGTCCTCGATCATACAAATCACATTTTATTTTCCGAGTATCAGCGTCATTTCGCCGATATTCAGCAGACATTGTCTGAACTGTTAGGTCACGCCATCGAGAAACTGGGAGACATCACCGTATATCCGGCGCTCACCGGCTCCGGCGGCCTAAGCCTGGCAAATCACTTACATATTCCATTTTATCAGGAGGTCATCGCGGTTTCCACCGCATTAAAGGACAGAGCGCCTCTGACGGACGTTGCCATCGAACTGGGCGGCGAGGACGCCAAGATTATTTATTTTGAAAACGGCAACGTCGAGCAGCGCATGAACGGAATCTGCGCCGGCGGCACCGGTTCCTTTATTGACCAGATGGCCAGCCTTTTACAGACGGATGCAGCCGGCTTAAACGAATATGCCAAAGACTACAAATCGCTCTATACCATCGCGGCGCGCTGCGGTGTGTTTGCCAAGTCCGATATTCAGCCGTTGATCAACGACGGCGCCACCAGAGAGGATCTGTCCGCTTCCATTTTCCAGGCAGTGGTTAATCAGACCATCTCCGGTCTTGCCTGCGGCAAGCCGATCCGCGGTCATGTTGCCTTCCTGGGCGGACCGCTCTACTTCCTGCCTGAGCTGAAAAAGGCCTTTATCCGCACGCTGAAACTGGACGACGAGCATGTGATGAATGTGGAAAATCCGCATCTGTTTGCCGCGATCGGCGCCGCCATGAACACCAAAGGCGAGGCGGAAATCTCCTTGAGCAACCTGAAAAAACGCATGGACGATAAGGTTGTCCTGGACTTTGAGGTGGAGCGCATGGAGCCCCTGTTCAAAGACCAGGCGGACTACGATGAATTCGTCACCCGCCATGCCGCACATAAGGTCGTACAGGGTTCGCTGGCTGACTACCATGGGGGCTGCTATTTAGGAATCGACGCCGGTTCCACCACGACCAAGGTAGCTGTAGTAGGCGAGGACGGCAATCTTTTATACAGCTTTTATTCCAATAATAACGGCTCCCCGCTGGATACGGCTATCCGTGCGATTGCTGAAATAGCAAAAATCCTGCCGAAGGATACGAAGATTCTGCGTTCCTGCTCCACCGGCTACGGCGAGGCCCTCTTAAAGGCCGCTTTTCTGCTGGATCAAGGCGAGGTGGAAACGGTCGCGCACTACTACGCCGCCGCCTTCTTCGACCCGGATGTGGACTGCATCCTGGACATCGGCGGCCAGGATATGAAATACATCCGCATTAAGAACCACGCTGTAGACAGCGTCCAGTTAAATGAGGCCTGCTCCTCCGGCTGCGGTTCCTTTATTGAGACCTTCGCAAAGTCTTTAAATTATTCTGTGCAGGACTTCGCCTCGGAGGCGCTCTTTGCCGAGCACCCGATTGATCTGGGTACCCGCTGCACCGTTTTCATGAATTCCAAGGTGAAGCAGGCGCAGAAGGAAGGTGCGAGCGTCGCGGACATCTCCGCCGGTCTTGCCTACTCCGTCATTAAAAACGCCCTGTACAAGGTCATGAAGGTCGCGGACGCCACCGCCATGGGCAAAAATATCGTCGTCCAGGGCGGAACCTTTTACAACAACGCTGTCCTGCGCAGCTTTGAGAAAGTGGCCGGCTGTGAAGCCATCCGTCCGGACATCGCAGGTATCATGGGCGCTTTCGGCGCTGCTTTGATTGCACGGGAGCAGTACCATGTGAACCCAGAGCCCACCACCATGCTTTCCTTAGAGCAGATTCAGGCGCTGCAGTATACGACCTCCATGGCCAAGTGCCGCGGCTGCACCAACAACTGCCGCCTGACCATCAACCGCTTCAGCGGCGGCAGACAGTATGTCAGCGGCAATCGCTGTGAGCGCGGTCTGGGCCTGGCGAAAAAGCACAGTGACGTTCCGAATTTATTTGAATATAAGCTGCACAGGATTTTTGACTATGAACCGCTGGACGAAGTAACAGCCACCAGAGGCACAGTCGGCATCCCCAGAGTTTTAAATATGTATGAGAATTATCCCTTCTGGTTTACCTTCTTTACCAGGCTGGGATACCGCGTAGTTTTGAGCCCGCTCTCCACGCACCAGATTTATGAGCTGGGCATTGAATCGATTCCCTCAGAATCCGAATGCTACCCGGCGAAGCTGGCGCACGGCCATGTGAAGTGGCTGATTGAGAAGGGCGTTGATTTCATCTTCTACCCTGCGCTGTTCTATGAGCGCAACGAGACGGAGGACGCGGGCAACCATTACAACTGCCCCATCGTCACCTCCTACAGTGAGAATATCAAAAATAATATGGAGGAGATTACCGACGGAACGGTTCGTTTCCGCAATCCCTTCATGAGCTTCCTTTCTGTCGATACCATCAGCCAACAGCTTGAGAAGGAATTTACCGAGATTCCAAAGGAAGAAATCCGCTCCGCCTGCGAGGCCGCCTGGGAGGAATTAGCGCACGCGAGAAAGGATATGGAAGACAAGGGTGAGGAGGCTTTGGCTTACCTGGCGAAGACCGGCAAACGCGGCATCGTGCTGGCGGGTCGTCCTTACCATATCGACCCGGAGATCAATCACGGCATTCCGGAGATGATTACTTCCTATGATATCGCCGTGCTGACAGAGGATTCCGTCTCCCATCTGGCAAGCCCGGAGCGGCCGTTGATCGTCTCCGACCAGTGGATGTACCACAGCCGCCTCTACCGCGCCGCCCAGTTTGTGAAAAAGACTGACCAGCTGGATCTGATTCAGTTAAACAGCTTCGGCTGCGGCCTGGACGCGGTCACCACAGATCAGGTCTCCGATATTCTGACCGGCTCTGATAAGATTTATACCTGTTTGAAGATCGACGAGGTCAATAACCTGGGCGCCGCCAGGATCCGCATCCGGTCTCTGCTCTCCGCCATCCGTGTGCGCGAGCAGGAAAAGAAGCAGCGCGAGATTCATTCCAGTGCCTACAACCGCGCGGTATTTACGGAGGAAATGAAGGATAACTATACCATCCTCTGCTCGCAGATGTCGCCCATTCACTTCAACATGCTGGAAACAGCCATGAAGAAGTGCGGCTACAACGTCCATGTCCTGCAGAATGACAATAAGCACTCTGTGGATGTCGGTCTGAAGTATGTGAATAACGACGCCTGCTATCCTTCCTTACTGGTCGTGGGCCAGGTGATGGAAGCCTTATTATCCGGCGATTATGACTTAAATAAAGTTGCCGTCATCATGACGCAGACCGGCGGCGGATGCCGCGCCACGAACTATGTGGGCTTTATCCGCAGGGCCTTGGAGAAGGCCGGGATGCCGCAGGTTCCTGTCATTTCCCTGAATTTAAACGGCATGGAGACCAATCCGGGATTCAAAATCAGCATTGATCTGGGAATTCGTCTCGCCATGGGCGCCGTCTTCGGCGATATTTTCATGCGCTGCCTGTACCGGATGCGCCCCTACGAGGATGTCCCCGGGAGTGCAAACGCCCTGCATGAGAAGTGGGAGCAGAAATGTAAGGACTTTCTCGGACGGGATCATGTGAATTACTTCACCTTCCGTAAAATGTGCCGGGAAATCATCGAGGATTTCGATCGTCTGCCCATTAAGGATATCAAAAAGCCGAGAGTCGGTATCGTCGGCGAGATTCTGGTGAAGTTCTCTCCAGCCGGCAACAACCATCTGGTCGATCTCTTAGAGCAGGAAGGCGCCGAAGCCGTGATGCCGGATCTGATCGACTTCATTCTCTACTGCTTCTATAATCAGATCTACAAGGCGGAAAATCTGGGGACCAGCAAACGTGCTTCTCAGGTTGCGAAACTGGGCATCTGGGCTGTGGAGCAAGTCAGAGGCGCCGCCAGAAAAGCCTTTGAAAAAAGCGAACATTTCACGCCGCAGGCAGATATCTATGATCTGGTGGAGTACGCGAAGCCGTATGTATCGATCGGCAACCAGACCGGTGAGGGATGGTTTCTGACCGGTGAGATGGTGGAACTGATCCACAGCGGTGTGACGAATATTGTCTGCACGCAGCCCTTCGCCTGCCTGCCGAACCATGTGGTCGGTAAGGGCGTGATCAAGACGCTGCGCAAGCACTTTCCGGAGTCCAATATTGTGGCGATTGACTACGACCCGGGTGCTTCGGAGGTCAATCAGCTCAACAGAATCAAGCTGATGCTGTCAACGGCGTTTAAGAAGCTGGAACAGTGAAATTTTTCACTGTTCCTTCGCCCTTATGTAGAACTCAGACTGCTTGTCAAACATCTCCTGATACAGTCCGCCCTTCGCATAGAGCTCCTGGTGGGTTCCGCAGCCTATGATACCGCCGTCCGAAAACACAGCGACTCTGTCCGCCAGCTGCACGGCTGAAAGCCGATGGGTAATCAGCACCGCACATTTCCCCGCGATGATTTCCTGGAATTTCGTGTACAGCTCATATTCCGCAAGGGGGTCTAGCGCCGCTGTGGGCTCATCCAGGACGTAGATTTCTCTGTCACTGTAAACAGCGCGGGCGATCGATATTTTCTGCAGTTCGCCGCCGGAAGGATTGATTCCCTCCATATCTGTCAGCTTTTCCACCGGCGTGTCATATCCGTTTTGCAGCTTCTCCACCAGAGACGATAAGCCTAACTGTCTGCACACTCTGTCAAGCTTTGCCTGATCCACCTCACGATCCAGTGTGATATTTTTTCCCAGACTTAAATAGAACTTGTCAAACTCCTGAAAGGCCGGTGAAAAAAGCCTCTGATAGGCCTTGTGGTCATAAACAGGCACTTTCCTGCCGTTTAAAAGAATCTCTCCCTCGGTTGGTTCATACAGCCCCGTCAGCAGCTTGATGAAAGTAGATTTCCCGGACCCGTTTTCGCCCACAATGCACAGTCTCTCGTCTCCATGTATCGTAAGATTGACGTTGCGAAGCGCATACCTGTCACTGCCCGGATACTGAAAGGACACGTTCCTGAATTCTATCGTTGAGGAGCGGTCAAACTTCGGCGTCTCGGCCCCTGCCTTTTCCTGGGCTGTCGGCAGATCCATAAATTTTTTCAGATCACGGATATTCATGCAGACCCTTGAAATATTCAGGTAAGATTTCACGACATTTCCCAGATTGGACGAGAACTGATTCGCAGCGCTTAAGTAAATGGACATCGTGCCGACCGCCATCCGCCCTGTCAGTACGGCGAAGATGGAATAGGCATACAGGACAATATCCTTGCAGAGATTCACAATCGCCTGATAGAACGACGTCATGTTGCTGTCGCTGACTTTTTTGTGTTTCATGACGTTGCCCTGCTGTCTGACGATTTTCCAGTTGTCAATCAGCATGTTGCCGATGTCAAAAACACGGATTTCCTTCGCAAAGCCGGGATCATTCATCTGAAAATCCGCGGCCCATTCCGTCAGCCAGTAATTATCCAGTTCCAAGTTCGTCTCATATATTTTGACATTCAACCTCTTGGTCAGCACGGAATTGATCCACACCACCCCCAGAATAAAGACAATCATCAGAGGATTGATGGCAGCGACCACAGAAAATACAATCACAAAGCTGATCACCGCTGAAAAAATAGCCGCCAGCGAATCCACCGCTGTGAATACCGAATCCAGCGCATTGTCCGCGTGCTCCTTCATGTGCAGGATATCCGGAGATTCAAAGCTGGCATAGTCCATATCCACCACCTGCCGGAAAAAAATTCCTCCCAGCTGATCTCGGAGGACAAGCTTTCTTGAATCCACCTTCACCGTAAAGAAGGCATTGATGGAAGTCTGCAAAAAGGTTGCTGATACAAGAAGCACCGCATACAACACAGTTTTTGTAATATCCTGTGCGATCAGCTCATTGATAATAAAGCCCGGTAAAAGCGTGTAGCAGATCAGCGCCAGCGCACTGATGGCCGCCTTTAAAAAGGTGAGCAGAAAAATAGAGCTTACCGTCATTC
This sequence comes from Lachnospiraceae bacterium, assembly GCA_021205565.1. GTDB lineage: Bacteria > Bacillota > Clostridia > Lachnospirales > Lachnospiraceae > RGIG6307. Next base: position 25,008 of record JAJPXG010000036.1, read on the forward strand.
CAGATAAACCCGAAAGCGTAGTGCAGCAGGCGAAGGTTGCTCTTTAAATCTGTCATTGTTTTTTTCATGATAAACGCACCTCATTTTCGTAGTCATGTCGTTATTTTGTCTCATAAATATATGTGCCTCCTTTCACATGACAACGATTATGCGCTTTGTCCCCTCAAAAAACAAGTACCAAGAATTTTTTAAAAAATTCTTGGTACTTGTTTTAAAAATCAGCCGACCTGTTCCTCCTGTCCCGCCATCAGCTGGTACAGCTGCGCAAATCCCCCGTTTAGCTCCAGCAGTTCCGTGAAGTTTCCCGCCTCCGAAACCTCTCCGTTTTCCAGATAAACAATCCGGTCAAAATCCTTCATATAGTCCCCGAAAATATCGTGCGTAATCACAATCACCGCACAGTCCAGACCCACCAGGTTGCGCATGATCTGGTCAGTCGTCTCCACATCCAGGCTGGATGTGGCCTCATCCACCAGAAGCAGACCGCAGCCCCGGATCAGCGCCCTGGCAATGGCTACCCTCTGGGCCTGCCCGCCGGATAGGTTGCGCCCGTTCTCCGTCAGCACTGTCTCAAGGCCGTCAGGCAGCGACGCCACATATTCCTCTAAACCGGAGAGCTTCACCGCCCGCTCCACCTGTGCTTTTGAATATTCCCTGTACAGGCAGAGATTATTATAAATCGTATCATTGAAAATAAAAGGTGTCTGCGGGATCAGTGCTACATGACTGTAGTAGGATTCCCGGGTGTAATCGCCGGCCTCCCGGCCGTTCACCCGCACATGCCCCTCATATCCGCCGTAGTAGCGGTACAGGAGACGGATAATCGTCGATTTGCCGCTGCCGCTCATGCCCACCAGTGCCATTTTCTGGCCTTTCAAAAGCTGCAGTTTCACGCCATGCAGTGTCTCCTTCGCCGCTTTGGGATATGTAAACCGCACATCCGACAGCTCGACCTTTTCAACTGCCGTAAGCGCCTCCTCTCCATCCTGCGAGATTTCCTTCTCCTCCATCATTCCTTCCAGCTTTTCCCTTACAGAACGAGAGCTTTTCAGCTTCATGAAAGCGTCCGCCACTGCCCGGCAGGGTGAAATCACATAATTCAACAGCGAGTTTACCGTAATCAGATAGCCGATCGTGATCTGTCCCTGAAATACCAGGATGACGCAGATAAACAGCATGACCATGTTAGGACCCCAGACTGCGAGGGACATCAGAATGCTGGCGGTATTCATATTGTGCCGCAGCGTATGCTCTTTCTCCCGGTTGCTTGCCGCCGCGTCCTCATGCGCCGTCAGAAAATACCGCATGGAGCCGGAGGCTGTCAGCGTCTCATAGCCCCTGAGCAGGTCACTTACCCGGCCTGTGTAGGAAGAAATATCCGCCGAATACGCCGCCCGCGCCTCGGAAACCTGTTTTGCCACAATTCTGGGAACCATGATCACGGACACACACATCAGAATGGAGGCCAGCGCGACGACCGGCGAGATGGAAATGAGCATGATATAGGAAACCACGAGCATCCCGCCCCAGAAGCACAGATTAAAAATTGACGTATACAGTTCATCGTAAATAACGCGGATATCGTTTGTCAGACTGGAGAGAACCGTCCCGGTATTTCCCTCCAGGTATTCCTCCATCGACTGGGAGGCCTGCCGCCGCATGATCCGGCAGCGAATCTCCTCCACCGCCTTCGTGGACATTCCCACAAAGGTCTGGCGGCTCACGTCCTCCGTCACATGAGATAGCAGCACCACGATCAGCCCGCGCCCCAGACTTAACAGCGCCCTGTTCAGATCACCGGAATCGACCAGCCACTGCATGATATAGGACTTAAACGGCGCCACAATCGCCACCGCCAGGGTAAATATCAGGAAAACCGCGCTCCTTTTGCGGTCCTGGAACAGAAGCTTTATCATGCTGATCTGCGATTTTTCATTATGCTTTTTCATTTTTCCGATTCATCCTTCGATGGCATCATACCCTTTTGTCACTTTAATCATCATATGGATCTGCATGAATAATGCAATTACTGCACCGAAACCTCCCCGGCCAGCACTCTCTTGTAATCCTCCAGATTTTTGGCGAGCAGCGCCGGCGTATCCAGGCCGTATGGACATCTGGATTTGCACTGGTTGCAGTGGAGGCAGGCTTCGATGCGCATCATTTTGGCCTGGGCTTCTGCTGTCAGATGCCCCTGGGAGGGGGATCTGCGAAGCAAAAGGCTCATGCGGGCGCAGTTGTTGATCTCGATGCCGACCGGACAGGGCATGCAGTAGCCGCAGCCGCGGCAGAATTCGCCGGACAGCTCCTGTCTGTCCTTCTCAATCAGAGTCCGGATTTCTTCTGTCATGACCGGCGGATTGTCTATGTAGGAAATAAATTCCTCCAGTTCGTTCATTCTCTGGACGCCCCAGATCGGAACGACATTATCATACTGCGCCGCGAAAGCATAGGCTGCCGCGGAGTCCGTGATCAGACCGCCGGAGAGGGATTTCATGGCGATGAAACCCATGTTGTGTTTTTTGCACAGGCTCACAAGCTCAATGTCCGCGTCCGTAGCCAGATAACAGAACGGAAACTGAAGTGTCTCATACAGGCCGCTTTCAATCGCTTCTTTTGCTACGTTCAGTCTATGATTTGTGATGCCGATGTGGCGGATTTTTCCCTGGCGCTTCGCTTCCATGGCAGCATCATAGAGGCCGTTCTCCTGTCCCGGTTTCGGACAAAAGGCCGGGTTATGAAACTGATAGATATCAATATGATCCGTCCCGAGTGTCTTTAGGCTAGTCTTAAGATCTTTCCAGAACTGCTCTGCCGTCTGCGCAGCGGTCTTGGTGGCGATATAGACCTCATCGCGAATACCGGTAAGCGCCTCGCCTAACTTTCTCTCCGAATCGGAATATGCTCTGGCGGTGTCATAGAAGTTGATACCCGCCTCGTATGCCCTGCGAATCATGGCGACGGCATCCGCCTGCGGAATGCGCTGAATCGGCAGCGCGCCGAAGCCGTTTTTCTGTACCGCAATACCGGTGCTGCCCAAAGTAACTGTAGTACCTCTTAATTCCATAAAATCATTGCTCCCTTCCCTACATCACAATTTTTTAATCAGCTGATTCATTCTGGATTCGTGCGCCAGAACCAGCAGATGGTCGCCCTCCTTAATTACCGTCTTCGGGTTCGGCATATAATTCGTCGTCTGATCCGGCGATGTGATGGCTATGATGTAGACATCGTAGCGTGCGCGGATATCCGAATCCAGAATGCTCTTACCCACCCACTCTTTCAGGGGCGTAATTTCATAAATGGAGTAGCCTCCCTTGAGGTCGATATAATCAAAAATATGGTCGTTATTATATTTCATCGCCGCGCGGATGGCGGAATCCTTATTCGGCAGGATGACTTCGTCAGCGCCGTTGCGCAAAAGAAACTTGGCGTGGACCTCGTTGCTGACCTGGCTGATGACATATTTTGCGCCCAGATCCTTTAAAAGACTGGTAATTTCCAGGCTGTTCTGAAAATTCCCGCTGATACAGACAAAGCAGATGTCAAAATTGGAGACGCCGATCCGCTTTAAAACGCTCTCGCGGGTGCAATCCGCGATCAGACTGCTGGTCGCCACATCCAGCAGATCCTCCAGGACCGTCTCGTCCTTGTCGATGATCATGATCTCATTTTTCAGATTCGCGAGATCCCGGCAAAGATAGTGACCGTAATTTCCCAACCCGATAATTAAAATTGATTTCATAACGCACTCCTTCTATCAAAATATTGCAATCATCCGACTGTAATCTCCTCCTGCGGATAGCGGATGCCTGCCGACCGCCTCTTTTCCGTAAATGACATGGCGAAGGAAAGGCTGCCGACCCTGCCCAAAAACATCAGCGCCATAATCACAAGCCGTGAAAGCGTGTTTAAATCTCTCGTCACACCGGTAGACATGCCAACGGTTCCGATCGCCGAGAAAGCCTCAAATAAAGTGTCCGCTAATGGCAGGTCCTGTCCGATTAAAAGGATCAGAACCGCTGTCAGCGCCAGAGAAAAGTTGATGAAAAAAACCACGCTGGCACGCTTGATCGTGTCCGGATTCAGCCTGCGTTTAAATACCACACAGTCCTCCGCGTGTAAGAGGTAGGAACCAATGTAGAGAATAATGACCACCAGAGTAGTCGTCTTGATGCCGCCCGCCGTGGAGCCGGGGCAGCCGCCGATGAACATGAGAATCATGGTCAGCACCTTGCTGCCGTTGGTCAGAGCCGCCGTGTCCACCGTATTAAAACCTGCCGTTCTGGGCGTCACGGCGCAAAACAGCGCAGCCAGGAATTTTTCCCCCGGCTTCATATCCGCGAAAAGATTCTGTCCCTCACTGATCCAGAAAAGAACCGTGCCGCCAGCCACCAACACCAGTGTAGCCGTCAGGACCACCTTCGTCTGCACCTGGTAACGTTTCCAGTGCAGACGGTTCTCCAGAATATCTTCCCATACCAGGAAACCGATTCCGCCAATCAGGATGAGCGCCGAGAGAACCAGTACCACAAGCGGATCAGCCGCATAGGCTGTAAAGGAGGAATATGCCTCCTGACAGCCCATCAGGTCAAATCCCGCGTTGCAGAATGCCGACACCGCGTGAAATATCCCGTAATAAATGCCCTTGCCCAGCCCCATCTGCGGTACAAAACGGCATGATAATAAAAAAGCACCGCTTCCCTCAAACAGCAATGTACCGGACAGAATCCGTCTGACCAGCTTCACACTGCCGTTCAGCTGCAGGGTATTCAGGCTTTCATGGATAAGTTCGCGGCCGGCGAGACCGATTTTCTTTTTTAAAAAGAGCATGGCAAAGGTGCCGATGGTGATAAAGCCCAGACCGCCGATCTGAATCTCTGTCAGAAGCACCAGCTGCCCGAACACCGTCCAGTGCGTGTAGGTATCATAGACCACAAGCCCGGTCACACAGGTCGCGGAAACAGAAGTAAAAAGCGCCCCCAGAAAGGTCGTCTCCTCTCCCGCTTTTGTGGCAAACGGCAGCATCAGAAGACAGGCGCCGGCAAAGATAATGAGAAGGAAGCCTACCATAATCATCTGCGTTCTGGAAAAATAATCTGACAGACGTTTTTGTTTCAGTTTTTCCAACAATCCAGGGTCATTTTCGTGTGTCACGGACAGGCTCCTTAATCTGATAGATTTGATATGTCTACCGGAATTATATACCCTGCCAGGGAAAATCTCAATTGATTTCAAAAATGTTTCTCTTTTTCTTCATTTTCTGTTTTAAAAATCCGTTTATTGTGGTAGAATAGGCGCAGAACATTTGTTCGTTTTGTCAGATAACCGAAATGAAAAATAAGACAGGGTACCATGCAGTATGATACCCTGTCACAACAGCAGCCGATGAAAGAGGAGAAAACATCTTGTCCAACCGTTCCTATATCGCAATTGATTTAAAATCCTTCTATGCTTCCGTGGAATGCGCGGAGCGCGGACTCGATCCGCTGACCACCAACCTGGTCGTGGCGGATAAAAGCCGTACGGAGAAAACGATCTGCCTCGCGGTCTCCCCTTCCTTAAAGTCCTGCGGCATTTCCGGGAGAGCCCGCCTTTTCGAGGTCGTACAGCGTGTGAAGGAGGTCAACGCCGACAGGCTGAAACGTGCTCCCGGTCATACCTTTACGGGCAGCTCCTCCAACATCTATGAACTGCGGGAGAATCCATCACTGGCGCTTGACTACATCGTCGCGACGCCGCAGATGGCGCATTATATCAGGCGCAGTACCGACATCTACCAGATTTATCTGCGTTATATTGCCCCGGAGGATATTCACGTATACAGCATCGATGAGGTTTTCCTCGATGTGACGGACTATCTGGACACCTACCGCCTCACCCCGCACGACCTGGCTATGAGAATGATCCGCGATGTCTTAAAGGAAACCGGCATCACTGCCACCGCGGGCATCGGCACCAATCTCTACCTGTGTAAGATTGCCATGGACATCGTAGCCAAGCACATACCGGCGGACGCGGACGGCGTGCGGATTGCCGAACTGGATGAGATGACTTACCGGGAATTACTCTGGACGCATGAACCGCTCACCGATTTCTGGCGCGTCGGACGCGGTTACGCCGAGCGTCTCAAAAAGCTGGGGCTGTACACCATGGGCGATATCGCACGCTACAGTCTGGATCGAGCCGGCGAGAACCGGCTTTATAAGGAATTCGGCGTCAACGCCGAACTGCTGATTGACCACGCCTGGGGATACGAGCCCTGCCGGATTTCCGATATTAAGGCTTACAAGCCTGATAATAACAGCTTAAGCTCTGGCCAGGTCCTGCAGTCTCCCTACGAATTTGAAAAAGCACGCCTCGTCGTCAGGGAGATGACTGACGCCCTCTCCCTAGACCTGGTGGCCAAGGGGCTTATCACCGACCAGATCGTTCTGACCATCGGATACGATGTGGAGAATCTCTCCGACCCTGACCGGCGAAAAG
>JAJPXG010000083.1:0-1025 GCA_021205565.1 Lachnospiraceae bacterium
TCTCGTACAGCCACTGCTAGATTATACTTTTTTTTCTTTCTAAATGCAATGAATAAATCTAAATGTTCCAAAGACAATTTATAAATATTTTCTAAACCTCTTTTCATTTTCCAATTTCTGTGTTATGATGATGGGCATGGAAGTATAGCTCAGCTGGGATGAGCGCTCGCCTGACTAGCGGGAGGCCAAGGGTTCGAGCCCCTTTACTTCCACGAGCAACCGGGAATTATATTCTTCCCGGTTGTTTTTGATTCTCCCATAAGCCCTGCCGCAGCAGGACTCCTTCTTTACATATACTTTCCAGCCTGCAGCCCGAAGAGATACGCATACCTCCCGCCCTTTTTAATCAGCTCATCGTGGCTGCCCTCCTCCACAATCTGCCCGTCCTCCAGCACCAGTACCCGGTCAGCCAAGGTGATGCTGGAGAGCCTGTGGGAAATCAGCACAGCGCTCTTTCCACCGGAAAGCCTGGCAAATTCCTGAAAGATCTCCTCCTCCGCCACGGGGTCTAAGGAGGCGGACGGCTCATCCAAAAAGACCACCGGAGCGTCCCGGAAAAACGCCCTGGCCAACGCCACCCGCTGCCACTGGCCGCCGGAGAGTTCCTTCCCCTCCGGGTCAAAACGGCGGGTCATATTTTCATCAATTCCTTTCTTCCAGCCGGAAATGAAATCATACGCCCGGCTTTTCTGACAGGCCTCAATAACAGCAGTTGTGTCATCTATCCGGGACAGGTCGGACATCGCCACATTTTCCCGCAGGGTGAAGCTGTAATTTACATAATCCTGAAAGAGCACACCGAAAAGCTCCCTCAGCTTCACGATGTCATACTCTCGCGCGTCTTTTCCGTCGATCAGGATTCTGCCGCCGGTCGGGTCGTAGAAACGGCACATCAGCTTTAAAACCGTAGACTTTCCCGCGCCGTTCAAGCCAACCAGTCCCACCGTCTCTCCCCTGTGAATCGTAAAAGAACAGTGCGACAATACATCCGTCTTTGCCCCGGGATAGTGAAATGAGACATCCTC
>JAJPXG010000083.1:1035-16418 GCA_021205565.1 Lachnospiraceae bacterium
CTCCACCACCGGCTCTTTGTCCAGCACCTCACGGATGCGGGATACCTTTTCGGAAACGTCGTCATATTCCACAAAAAGGGAGAAAATTCCCATATAAGCGCTGCGAAACGAAGTAAGGAGCGACACATAATACGTCACATCACCAATACCAATAGTGCCCTCAATGAGCCTTAAGACAGCCGTCAGGTACATGACAGCCTCACCTGCAAAGGCCACGATACCCGGTGACCTGCCGCACCTGTGTGGGAAGACACTTTGCAAAATAGATTTCACTGGAAACAGCCGCGTCCAGAATAAAGTGGCAGACACATACTCTCCCACAAGCTTCCTGCTGTCTTTCAGTTTTCTGATCAAACTAATTCTCCCCCCGTTTTTTTTCGTAACGCAATCCTCCTTATGTGTTGTTCTTCGATACCGTTTCATGGCAGTGATGTACTCCTCCCATGTTTATTAACTGTTTCTGTCAGTCCGGATCCCCGGAATGCGCCACAGCCTGCGCATCCGACTGCTTTTCGGCAATGACATTCATATTTTTCACAGTCATATTCCCGATCATCTCCTCAGAAAATCCGTTGATCTGCGCCGTCACCGACAGATTCTCAAACGTGAAATCATGCAGCCGGTACTGCTCGGGTGACGGCTCCACGTCAAAGCAGATCTTACAGTCGCACTGGCAATCCCGCATCGTGATGTGCTGCGCCACAGAAAGCGGCTTATCCGTCCGGCCCTTCAGATCAAAGAACTGCGTCCAGGGCTTGATTTTAAGGAAAGTCGCCATCCTGCCCTGCACCTGCTCCACTGTAATGTACTCGTACAGCTGCGGCGTGTCCGGACGGAGCTTGAGCCACAGAAGGTTGCTGCCGGCCAGCACGTTGATTCTGCGGATCATGATGTTGCGGTTGTGGACAGACTCTGAACCGCAGGTCAGACAGCCGTGGCAGAAGCCGTAAGTGCAGTCCTCCACGACAATCCGCTCATTGGCGCCGTTCTCCGGCTGTGTGTCCGCCCAGGAACCCTTGCCGCCCTTTAAGACCACAGAGTCGTCGTTGACCTCCATATAACAGTTTTTGATCAGAAAGTCCGTGCACACATCGATATCGATCGCGTCCGTGCTGGGAGCTTTCACCGGACCCAGCGGAGAAAAGATGCGGCAGCCCAGATATTTCACATGATGGCTTCTGTAAATATGATTCGTCCAGAAATGAGAGTTCTGGAGATTTAAGCCTGCCACAAGAACATTCGACGAGTTGGAAATATAGACCAGGCGCGGGCGCTGCTCGTCCTTGTTGGTACACTTTGGATTCCACTGCCGCCGCAGCCAGAAGGCTTTCCAGGAGCGCAGGCCGTTGCCGTCGATCGTGCCGGGGCCGCACATGTTAAAGCCGTCCAGCCCGTCCACATTGATGAGCGCCGCAAAATATGGACAGGTCTCGCCCTCAATGCGGGTCTCACAGATCTGATAATCCGAGATGTCGTCGCTGCCCTTTAAGGTGCCGCCCTGCGCGACATACAGATGGACGCCCTGCTTAAAAAACAAAGCCCCTGTCAGGTAGGTTCCGGCAGGCACCACAATGACGCCACCGCCCTCTGCGGCCGCCTGATCAATCAGCGCCTGAATTTCAAGCGTGTGTACACGGCTGTCGTCCAATATTCCGTACTGTGTCAGCACATACTGCCTGCCCAGCTCTTCTAAGGAAGGCACTCTTGTATCATAAAACCATTCGTCGATAGGTGTTCCATCGGGAAAATATTCTTTTACAGGCATTTCTTCTCCTTTTTATATGTCCGGGTTTTCGTCCAGACCTCTTTACTTGTCTGCACTTCATTTCTGTCTTTATGACAACGCTCACAGAGCCTCTGCCCTGTGAGCGCAATCTGTCTGTTATTACAGCTGAATCATCTCCGAGTACGCCATGATATAGGGTCCGCTGCCCTTTCCCTCATCCGGCATATAGTAATCGGGATTCTCATAATTGTTGGTATTATTGGCGGACGCCTTCATATAGATATCCGCCAGGCCGTTTTCGGATAATTTCAGCTCCGTCATGGCTGCGAATGCCTTCACTGCCGCATCACGATAGGAAGCATCAAGCCAGCCCTTGCGCACGCCCTTTAAAATGGTATACACCATCATAGCGGTGCCGCTCGTCTCCAGACGGTTGGTTTCCGTCACCGGCCAGTCCGCCACATTGGCCCACATGCCGCTTACATCCTGATACTTGAGCATGCCGTCCACAAAAAGCTTCAGATTCGGCTTGATCACATCGATCAGATCGCCGCCTGCCGCGTCCATCACATCCACCATGGCCATCGCATACCAGCCCATGGCACGGGTCCAGTGGAATGCGCAGACATCGTCCTTACTATTGCAGGCGTGAACATACATGCCGTTCGGCGCCAACATGGTTTCCGCCACCCACTGAAAACGCTTTTTAATCAGGTCAAGCTGCGCCTGGTCGCCGGTCTTCGCCGCATAGCTGGCCAGGAAGGGCTGCAGCATGTAGATACCATCCAGCCACACCTTGTACTTGGGAGCCTTACCGCCCGCCCAGGAGTGCCAGTAATTAAAACCAAGTTCTTCCTCCATAAAGTCCAGCGGGACGATATTTTCCTTAGAATTCACATGCGTTGTATCCGTCAGGTCACGGTAAAGGGTGGATGCGAGCTTCATATAATCGTCATGCCCGTTCGTCATCTTCATGACCACAGCCGCGGTCTTATAGCAGTCCGCCCCGTGATGATCCACGTAACCGGCCAGTCTCGGATTCAGGGATACATTCCCTTCCTCGTCCTTCACCAGCATGGCATCCAGGTATTCCTTCACATAGTCATAATAACGCTGTCCCGCCTCCGGATTCACAGCATAGATGTCATAAAGTCCCTCCATCACCACGCCGTTGTAATAGCTCCAGTCAAACAGGTAGGGCTTCTCGGACGGGGTTCTGTACTCATTGTCCCAGGTAAAGAACTTATGCTCGTCCGCCACAACCTCCTTCGGCACGTTCTGCATTGAATCCACAGTCAGACCGTCAATATAGGCATGTGCTTTCTCCAATACATTCTGCAACTCCATAAAATAACCTCTCCTTCTTAAATATTCAGCGAATTTCTCTGTAAACAGCTGATCTCTTCGCTGTCATTTTACACTGATTCACAGGCTGCAGCCCGGACACAGCCCCTTCTGTGTCCAAAAACTGCCTCCCGCTTCTGCCGCAGTGCTACCTCACCCCGTAAGGCACCGCGCGTATTCCGTATTTATTCGCCAGGCTCCCGGTCATGGTCACCTCGATCTCATTTTCACCCTCATGCAGAAGGCCCTTTACCGGGAAACGGTGTGCCGGCCAGAAGGATACGCCGGCATCCTGTCCGTTGATTTTCAGCTCCGCCATATCGTAACCGTCAAAGGTAATCATCGGGACACCTTCCGCAAGATCTTCAGCACTCACCTCCATCACAGTGGTGTACGTTCTGGTGCACTCAAAGGTATTGCGCCCGACAAGGGTAAACTTCGGCTTCGGCAGCCAGACCTTCTTCGGTTGTACGGGCAGCGCCTCATAGTCCTCCTCACTGCAGAGGAAGAAAAGCTTGCTCTGTCTCGGGCGCAGACTTAAGCGGATCTGCGCGCCGTCCTCGCTCTGTAAAGCTGCCTGTCGATAAGCCTCGTCATTCCACAGGTCATATTTGCCGACCCGGCCGGTCACGCCCGGCAAAGTCATGGTCGTCTCGATAATCCGGTTTCCTTCATTCACCAAAAACCAGCATTCCACTCCGCCGCGCATAAAGTGCGAGACACGCAGCATGGGCGCTGCAGGGAAGCACTGCACATCCGCCATCGCCTCCGTCACCTGATGAGCCGCCTGCGGAAATCTGTTTTCCGTATCATTCAACACTGCCTGATAACGATACCCGTTTAAAATCAGTTCATGCGTCTCTTCATCCACAGTGCAGTCGTTCCAGTAGCTCTCCGGTATGTACTGAAAACCGGTCTGATGCTCAAATAAAGGCGCCACAACCTCCGGGCAAAGTGCCCGGTTTCTGCACAGCACCGCCACAGGTGCATGAAGCTCCGTATCTGTCATCAGACAGGACAGCCTGCGCATATAAGATGACCAGAGATTGTAATGCGGCCACCAGATATTATTCGGGCCAACATCCGGCGGACGCTCCCCTTTTCTCTTGCCTTCAATGGAATAATAAAACGCGTGCGGTACAAAAAGATTGACGCCGCGCACCGCCAGCCAGTCCAGGTACCACTTCATATCCCCGCCCGAAAACTGCCAGGGATTATTGTCCGCGTTGCAGGCGCCAAAGCACTCGTTGGCGTTGCGTCTGCGCCCCATCAGCCTGGCCGCATCCGCGCTGCACTTGGCCATGGTAGAATCCATGACCTTCAAGCCGCCCTTCTCCGGGCCGATCCAGCGCAGCACCAGATCCTGCCCGGGAATGTGGAAATAGCGCTCCGCCTCGATATCATCGCTCTGGTGCGGATGTCCCATCAGGCAGATGCCGTGATCGGCGCACCAGGCGCTCAGCTTCCCGTAATAAACCTCGCTCTCCCGCTTCAGAATCAGCTTGTCATACAAGCGGGTGTCATCATTTTCCCTGCCGAAAAACATCTCCGGAAGATTTTCCAGCCTGCCGCCGGCCTGCGTGAAATCTTCAGCGAAATTATGGCTCCAGGCAAACATGCCGCGGACATTGCGCCCCATAATGCTGGGCTCATCCGTAAAAATCGCGATAATTGTGTTGCCGAAATATTCCGAAAACTCTCTGTAATACGCCTCATGCGTCAGTTCGATAAAACGATCCACCGCAACCGGATTCAACAGATCCGCGGTCAGCGGCGCATTTAACTCGCCGTCCTCCTGATCCCAGTGAATACCGCGCATGGTGCCGCCGGTTTTACGCGCGACCAGGAAACGGTCCCCGGCCTCAGCCAGAAACTCATCGCCCGGCTGCACCTTTCTGGTCAGCGTGATTCCCTCACTGGCCAGCTCCGGATGTCCCTCCACGACCTGCCCGTTGGCGGAACCGGAAGGATACATACCCTCGTCGTAAAGCACGATCGTCATATGCAGGCGGTCAGCCGTCTCCACTGCTGTGCGGATATAACTGAAAAACGCCTTTGACAGATATTTGATGCGCTTCGGCAGTCCCATACGGGGATGCAGCACCACGCCGGATACGCCGTGCGCCGCAAAGTCCTCCATCTGGCGGACAATCTCCTGACTTGAAAGATTGCCGTTTAAAAACCAGAACGGTATAGGTGTATACTCGTCTCCCGGACTGTGAAGCATTTCCAAAAGATTCATTCTGTGATATCCTTTCTGATAAAGGTTGCTGCTGTCCGCAGCAATTTTGGGGCTAAGACTGCACCCTTCCCGATGATTATAACATTTCCCTTTTTAAGAGTAAAGACAAAGGAAGAAGAAAAGAATACCGAAAATAAAGTTGATTTCCGATATTTTTTTGCCTTGCGTGAAACGCCATGCCCGTTTATAATGATGAGAATAAGGCAAATTGACCAATATTTAACTTTCTTTGTCCGGCAAAACGCAAAAAACGTGGTTTTTCTTGTGCTTTTGTGGTTTTTTCCGGTGATAAGTGACTGATAGTGATTGATTGCATGTTCATGCAGGATATAATAACAGGAGGAAACGCAAAAATGATAGAGCAGATTTTTTATTATACCGACCCGGACCGTGCCGAGCTCTGGTGGGAAAAACCGGCGGGTGCCATTCCCGGGGCCAAATATCAGGTATCCTTAGAAGGAAATGTACTCGGTGAGACAGACAAAACACATTTTACAATCGAAAGACTGAAAAGTGGAAAGGAGTATACTGCTGCTGTAAGTGTAACGCTTCCCGATACGGATGATTCAGTAAACGGATCCGCCTCTGATCTCCCGCAGAAAACCACCATCACCTTCACGACACCCTTGCCCCGGGCGCGAATCGATGTTACCGCCGCCCCCTACTGTGCAAACGGCGACGGACAGACCATGAATACCGCAGCTTTGCAAAAAGCCTTTGACGACTGCCCGGCTGGCGGCGCGGTTTATCTGCCCGCAGGTACTTACTTAACCGGAGCTCTCAGGCTCCACAGCGACATGGAACTTTACCTGGATGAAGGCGCCGTATTACAGGGCACTGCCAATCCGGCGGATTATCTGCCCCGCATCAAAAGCCGCTTCGAAGGTACCGAAATGGAGTGCTACCAGAGCCTCCTAAATTTAGGCGAGCTGGATCACACCTCCGGCCCCAACTGCTCCAACGTCATCATCCGCGGCAAAGGCACCATCAAAGGCGGCGGCTTTCCGCTTGCCTGGGCCACCATTCAGTCTGAAAAGGAACGCTTAAAGGACTACCTGGCAGCCAACGCAGACTATGTGGCAACCTGTGAGAATGATAATACCATCCCCGGCCGTGTGCGCGGCCGCCTGATTAACATGAGCAACTGCAGCAATATCCGCATCAGCGGCCTGACCCTCGCCGACGGCGCCAGCTGGAATCTGCACATGGTCTACAGTGATCACATTGTCACCGACCACTGCACCTTCAGCTCCAAGGGCACCTGGAACGGGGACGGCTGGGATCCGGACTCAAGCGAGAACTGCACGCTCTTTGCCTGTGTATTTCATACGGAGGACGACTCCGTCGCCATCAAATCCGGCAAAAACCCGGAGGGCAACGAAATCAACCGTCCTACCCGCCACATCCGTATCTTCGACTGCTACAGCTCCTTCGGCCACGGCCTGTGCATCGGCAGCGAAATGAGCGGCGGCGTGGAGGATGTGAAAATCTGGGACTGCGACCTGAAAAACTCCATGGTCGGCATCCAGGTCAAGGGCACTAAAAAGCGCGGCGGCTATGTGCGCGGCCTGCACGTTCAGGACTGCATTGTTCCCTGTCTGCTCGCCGTCTCCGTGGGCTATAACGACGACGGTATTCCCGCGCCGGAACCGCCGTATTTTGAGGATTTCACCTATGAGCGCGTAACCGTCACCGGCCGCAGCCTCTTGGAAGAATTCACGGACTGCAAGGCCATCGAGCTGATCGGTTTCGATGAGGCGCACCCGGTAAGGAATGTATTATTTAAGGATGTCAAAATCACCGGCGGCCTGGGAATCAACACAGAGCTGTGTGAGAATGTGAGGTTTGAGAATTAACAGAAATATAAGAGCGGCGGTCGCATGAAACAATCCGTGCGGCCGCCACTTTTGTGATATCCTTATTCAGGTTGGTGCGCATGTAGGTCTTTGCTTCTTCTATGATGCTGTATGAACAGCGCTGGTCGCGGAAATCCCGGACACAGGATGCGAAGGTCAGACGAACCTCTCCAGAAAGCTGTATAATGCCGGATAAATCGGTACATTTACTGAGCTTTTGCAGCATCGTATCAGACAGAGCGTAGGCCGTGGCCGGAGGAACGCCTCCCAAAATTGCTGCTCTGGTCGACAGTGTAACGGAGGATACAACCGCATATTCCCACTGCTTGCGCGGCAGCTCCGCCACCTTCCCGATCAGACTTTCGTCAAGCGCCATAGCATGTAATACAGCAGAGCTGCATTGCTGGAAAACGCGGAAATATTCAGAACAGGGGCAATAAAATCAGGCGGCAGATGGTGCTGCCGTATATACCTTTTCAGAATTTCTCCGTACTGCTTATGCAGACATACAGGCCCCAGAAGAAAAAGCATTCCGTTCGAGTCCAACATCAGGCAATAACAAAAAAATCCATTTCCAGATGAATCCACGGTCTTCCCTGCGGGAAATAACTATCAAACAACTGAGGAAACAGAGCATCATCTGTTTTAAATGGATCCGCTGCATCAGAAAAACCATAACAGCAGATTTCCTTTTTTTCTTCAGGTGAATATACATGAACAGGAATACATGTGCCTCTATAAAAATTTTCAGCCACATACATCAATGTACTCATATTTTCACCACCTTTTGAACTGCTGCCGATATTATTATCATCGCGGGAGACAAAACAGTCAACAATACGCATGCAGACGGACAAACTGATCCTTCAGGCGTTATATCCGCACTTATTCACCCCTCAATTTTCCAGCAGTCCCGCCACTCGATCTTCGGATTTCCTTCTTCATCGAGCATAATCGGCAGCCAGACATAATCCGCAATCGCAGTATTGGCGGTTTCTAAAGAAGGGCTCTCCATCATGATCTGACGCTCCTCTTCCGTCGCCTGATACTTCTCCGGTTCATAGCGGCTCGCAATGGTGCGGGTAAAAATATCCGCAAGCTTTGCGTCAACCGGGAAGTCCACCACCCAGCGGTCTGCCATGGCAATCCACATATCTTTTCCTTCTACGCGGAAAATCTTACTGATCTGGCTGTTAAAGGAGGCATTGGAGGCATCGTTTACATGCGGATTTCCCACTCTTTCAAAAGGCTCATCCCAGGCGAGTGATTTCGCGGCATCGCTTTTATTGGGAATATAGCCAGTCATGCCGCTCGTCAGCAGATATTTGAAACCGTTTGCCTCAAAGAGCGCTGGTCCCTCTCTCGTGAAAGGCGGGTGCAGGGCGGTATACTGCTCGCTGACCACCTGTTTTGCTGAAAGATAATCTTCCGCCAGCTCCATGCCGACGATCGCCTCATGATCCGCGTCATAATACAGATAAGCCTTTCCCGTTTTCTCATCACAGATCAGGTCAAAGTCACCCAGGTTCTTCCCCTGCGGCTTATATTCCTCCTGCACCATATGATAAGGTCCGGTAAGAGAATCCGCCTCCATGATAACAAAGCTTGCCTCCGCACCCGAAAGCTTGATCCAGCAGACATATTTGCCTGTGGCGGCGCACTTTAAAATGTGAGGCCGCTCCACCCGCTTTGCAGGAAATAACGGTGAATCCGGGTCATCTAAAACCGGAAGGATAATCAGTCCCAGATCCGTCCAGTTATACAGATCCTGTGAGGAATACATCCGGATTCCCCATGTCCAGATTCCGTTCTTTCCGTCCGTGAATTCCTTATTCTCCCCATACCAGTAATAGCTGCCACTTTCATAGAAAACTGCGCCGCCATGAGCCTGAATGCGCTGCCCTTTTGTATCATACCATGGCTGGCCAGGGTAAATGGCATCCTGGTGATGTACCGCACCATTTATTGCTGTTGCTTCCTCCTTCGCTTTTCTCTCCGATTCCAGTTCCTGAAAATGTGCGATCAGCCTTTTTTCCGAGGGACTGATTCTGTTCTCCGGCGTATTTAACTTCTGCAGATCCGCCTCCATCCCATCCAGGACAGACGCCGGAATTCTGCCACCCATATATTTCACCAGATTCCGAATGGAAAGTCCTGCTGACTGGGGACTTTTCTCCAGCATACCCCGAACACCGGGCAGATATTGGTCAAAAATCGCCACCACGTCCTCATTTTCCGCAAGCTGTCCAAACTGCATGTCTACTCCGTATTTCATTTTATGCCCTCCAAATCTCCCTTTTCTCAACTATTCCATTGTCCCAGAAACTTCAGACTCTCCTTCGGATACCTGGTCTGGGTACTCCGGTCCACCGCAATCAACCCGAAGGTAATGGAAAAGCCCTTCTGCCACTCAAAATTATCCAGCAGGCTCCAGTACATATAGCCGAGAACGGGAATCTGATCCGCAACACAGTTGGACACCCCATGGAGAGCCTGATTAATAAATTCCACCCTCTCGTGATCGTCCGCTGTAGCAATGCCATTCTCTGTCACCATAATCGGTATGGGAAGCTCCTGATAAACCCGACGGATCACATGCTCCAGTGCCTGCGGATAATTCTCATAATCCATCTGCGTCACCTTCGAACCCTCCGGATTAGGCAGAATGCCGTCCGGACCGATCAGGGAGCGGGAATAATTCTGCAGGCCAAAGAAGTCATCGTCTTTGATATATGGAAGGTAATGCGCAAATTCATCCTCCCACTCCTTTATGGCCCGCTCTTCACCGCCCTCCTGCGCCTGAATGTCGTGCAGGGACATTGTCAGGCCGATCTGTAAGTCAGGGCAGACCTCCTTCATCGCCGCCTTTGCCGCCTGATGGGCCCGCATAACCAGCATATCGCCCTCCGGCGTTCTGGCACTGACAAAGGTCTGCAGCGTTTCCACGCCGAAAACACTGAGATTTTCCGCTTTCTGCTTCTGCATGTTGGCCATCATGGCGTTGAAATTCATGCCTACCTGGGCTGTTCCCTCCACGCTGTTTTTACTTGTATTTTCCTGTGCCTGCTGCATCTGCGCCATCCTCTGGCGCATCTGGCGGATGTATCGCTCACTGATTGCTGCCACCTGAATACCCATATTGGCCTCATTGATGGTACAGACATAATGCATCAGATCGCCCAGCTGCTCCGCCACATATTTGCAATAGCGGGCAAACGCTTCCACCGTTTCTTCACTCTCCCAGCCGCCATTCTCGATCAGCCACTTGGGAGAGGTAAAATGATGCATGGTGACAATCGGCTCGACTCCATTCTCCTTACAGCGAAGTAAGACCTTACGATAATGCTCGATCTCCGCCTCATCAAATTCTCCCTGCTTTGGTTCAACCCGCGCCCATTCAATGGAAAAACGGTAAGCATTCAGCCCGGCTTCGGCCAGCAGGCGAATATCCTCCTCATAACGATTGTAGTGATCCACCGCGTCCAGGGACGGCTCATTGAAATTTGCGTATTTCATATGCTCCATCGCCCAGTAATCGCTGTGAATGTTGTTTCCTTCTACCTGGTGGGCTGCAGTGGCAGCACCGATCAGGAAATTTTCAGGTAATCTGCTCATATTTTTTCCTCCAATCTTCATAATTCACAAATACAATAGAGCTCAGACATCACACTCTTTATTCATACTCCATGATAGCTTAATTTACGTATGGAACAGCCTTCACAACCCCTTCCGTAATTCCGCCTTCATTAAATGAATCCACCCTCACAAAGACAGGCTGCCCTTTGATCAATGCCCCAATCGTCTGCTTCGTTTTTCCAAAAACCATATAGCTGTGATATAGTTTTTCAGGCGCATACCCCCAGAGAACATTGTAGCCCTCTGCCTTTACATCCCTCCAAGATACCTGCATATCCAGACTGCTCAGTCTTTTTACATCGAAATCATCTACCTGTTCCGGTAAAGTCTCACCGCCCAAGCCAAACACACGAAGCCCGGAAACGCAGATTTCCTCCTCATACGGCAGTTCAGTCACTGTCAGTTTCAGGAAACGCGCTGCGAATCCGTCTTCCTTCATAATCAGATCATGCGGCAAATCTGTCCCGGCATTTCGTTTATCTTCTATGATAAAATAATCTCTGCCGTCTAAAGAACCTTCCAGAAGCCAGCGGGTATATTTCCTGTGCGTATCAATATAGCGTATCTCCGTCAGCCCCACATGCACCTGATCGGGAGCCGGTTCCTCGGTCTGAATGTAATCATCCATGAAATTAATCTGAATGGCGTGGATATCCATAATATGTCCCAGATCCATTTCCACCCAGGCATCTCTGCTAATGCCCGCCTTCCACCATGTATGACAGTTCTCATCCGCGACAGCCTCAGGATGACTCCCGCAGGAAGCCGTTACCTTCTTTCCATAAGAAAGCAGCATCCATTCGGGATTTTCAAACGGTCTGCTGTCCATTGACACCGGCCAGTCTCCATAACGCTGGTCACAATACAAGTCACCATCCTCGTCAAAGCCTGCCTTCCACAAACCAAGCCGCCTCTCAAAATCATGATTATGACTGATCTGCATGGTGGAAGTGTGCCAGACATTGTCATTTCTGTCAATCAAAGTAGACCCGTGACCGGCGCCGTTCATAAAGCCGCCCGGCTTGTAAGAATACGGATTGTTCCTGGCGAGCGTAAATGGTCCCAAAGGAGAATCCGATACGTATACTCCATCTCCATACACATTATACTGCGTTCCCGTAATCGCGTATTGAAGATAATATTTTCCCTGATGCTTCGTCATCCACGGACCTTCAATGTAAGGATAATTTCCGAACATAACCTCAAAATGCGCCCGCAACTCTTCCTCTTTCTTTCCTCCGGAAAATGCCTTCATTTTTCCGGCTCTTGCAAGCATGCTTTCCACCATAGACTTTGTCTGTTCCGGAGTTCTTGGCGGGATATGGTCATTTCCTACACGCTCATAACCGTGACTTTCAATATCGTAAAAAAACAACGATACAGGTTCCGTCAACGGCACCATCGTTTCCGGCTGCAGCTCTACACCATAAATCGGATTCGTGTTTGTACATCCCCAGTAAAAATATAATCTCCCGTCATCATCCCGAAACAGGGCCGGATCCCAGAATTCAAAGGTACCTTCTATTTTCTCGAAAGGCTCCGTCAGTGGATCCTTACTTCGATAAAACGCGCAAGGCTCCCCTCTTCTGGACGCACTGAAATACAGATACTCTCCGATCACTTCCACATCAGGCGCATAATAATAGATCGGCATTTCTCCCAGGAAATCATGAAACTCCCATGTATGCAAATCATCCGAAGTATAGAAACCGGCCGTCATGGACGAAAACAGATAATATAGATTCCGAAATTCAATCAATGACGGATCAGCTGCTTCCCTGTAAATATCATAATCGGGAGCATATTGCCCGGCATATCCTCGTTTCGTGAACTGATATCGATATTCCAGATTCAGTGGGTTGCAGTAGTATTTCTTCACTTTTCCGTTTCCTCCTTAGTCAGCCACAGTCTCACGTTTCCTGTCAATCCGATTTCTGAAACCGGCGGCTTTGCCAGCATCTTGCGGTAGCCCTCCAATAATGGATAACACTGTCGCTCCAGCGTGGTAGCCACCTCAATCACCAGAACATTTTCTCCTGCCGAGCCAGTCAAATCATAACGGTACGGCGGCGCAATCTGTATTCCGACACTCTGTCCGTTTATAAATACTTCCACGCCCTCTTTGGCATCCTCAATCTCCAGACAAAGCTTCTCATCTTTGTCCAGTGTAAAGAAGGTTTCATACCGCACAAAACCGGAGAATTCCGGCTGTTCCTCGGCCAGAGTATCCGGCAGAACGACTTCTTTTTCCTGTGCAAAATCCGGATATGCACTGCCCTCGCAGATACTGCGCGTCCACTGCGTCAGTGCAATCTCCGAATCCTTTATGGCCAGGTCATAAAACTGCACGCTGCAAGGACTTGAAATCAGGAATCTACTCTTTAATGGTTCCAGGGTGATACTCAGTAAAGTACCTTCCTCATCTGCCGTCACATCTGCTTTTTCACACCGGTTCTCCCAGGCGTCATAAATAAAACAGCTTTCCATCGTTTCCGGCAGACGGATCGTGCCCTGATAAGGCTGAGCTGCCTCACTTACCAGCATATAGCAGGACGTATCTCCCTGAATATGCAGGATACGAATGCGGTCGCTGGCCGGACTGAGCGCAGGCGCGGCAATTCCCAGGCCTCGAATACATACCGGCAGCTCCGCGAGAGTTACAACCGGACAATCTTTCAATTCCTCAGGCAGTGCCCACGGATCAATCGTTTCTTTCTCCGCATTGGAAGCTGAATCCATGCTGTCGCACAGCCGCCCGGGGCGCTGCTCCACAAAGTACACCGGCAGACCAAGTTTCTTTAACCTGGCCAGCCCATCTGCTGCCTCTTTCGTAATTCTCTTACATCCCGGCACTACAAATGCCTGATATTCCTGCCCATTTACCGTAAGCGGATTTCCCAAAACCGTCTGATATCTTTCCGGCTCCGCAAAGATATCAGACGGCAGCACATGGCAGTCAATCTGCTGATCATACAGTGCCCGCAGGGGTTTCTCAAACGGCATGGCCTCGCTGTCGCACCATTCAGCCTCCCCATGATAAAGAACCGCAACCGGCACCTGATGCCTTCCGCTGGCGGTCAGAGTCGCCGCCCGGTTCATATACTGAATCAGCTTCCCGAAATGCCGATACTGCGGATTGTGACCGTGCGCGTAGAAATGCGGCGGACAGTCCGGATCAGGGAAGTCTTTCCCGCTGAAAGCGTGAGGTACGAAATAATTGATTCCCCGAACCAGAAAATGATCGGCCAGATATTTTTCCAGCTGCACACCTTCCTCCCAGCCGTAATTGCCGAAAATCTCACACATGGCGTTGCCGTTCTTTATCGGTTCAATGGCCGCAGCGCTCTGGGCCAGCTTCGCCAGACCATAATGATAAAACTCTCCGCTTCTGGGCTGGCGCATATTGTTGATCACTGGCGCATCCTCGCCCTGGGGCAGCACCTGGCCTCCGATATCGTCGATTCCCGCCATATCCTGCCCCTGCAGGCCCCGGAAATAATGCCCAAGACTCGATCCTGTGCGGCAATGCTGTCCGTCATCCTCGATCACATGCCCAATGTACTGCACGCCATGTGCATGGCACCAGCTTCCTATCTGCTCACTGAAATTTTCGCGTACCAGCTTTGTCAGCGCATCCATATATACATAGTGAACACGGGCAGTCTCATCACTTTCATTCTGCTGCCAGAGGTGGGACAGCTTACGCTCCCAGCCCTGCCCCAGCTTTCCCGAAATCTCTCTTTCCAAAGCAGCGCTCCAGGGCAGATCCTGTCGGCACCCCAGCAAATTTCCTTTTTCGTACAGAAAGCCATTGCCCAATTCCGGCTCGTCTGAGAAAAAGCCCGCGATTGTGCCGCCAAAATCCGCGGCGTAATGAGCCCAATGCGCTTCGTAAACGGAATCCAGGAGAATTTTCACGCTTTCCTCGTCCGTCATATTAATATAATCGCGGTGATAACCGCTGTTGCGGCTGGCTGTAATAACCCGCAGGGTATAATGTCCCTCCGGTTTTAACCAGACAAGCCGCTCCCCTGAGACGAAATCCTTAAGATCTGTTTCATCTCCATCCGAACGGATCGCCGTCACGCTCAGGATCCGATCGTCATCATACACCCGGGCAGGTGGTTTGTTAAAAAACATGGCCTCCATAGGGCTGGAAAATACCTTCTGCGGCGCGTCCAGCAGTTTTTCCGCCCGCAAATCTATGTTCACCTCTCCTACCTCTGACGGAAGATCCTTTTCATTGCTGAAAATATTCTGCCTGCACAATTCCTGGGGTGCCTTTAACACCGCTCCATTGGCAAAACCTGTAGGGAAATGACTGTCATCCAGAATCCAGACCTTCATGTTCCGCTTTTTCGCTTCATCCAGTATAATATCCATGTCCGCCCACCACTTCGGGCCGCAGAAATCCGGATGGGGCCTGCTCTCCACGCATACCGCACGGCAGTTTGCCCCATCTATGGCAGCCATCATTTCCCGCAATGTGGCCTCGTCCTCTCCATGCTGCCAGAAAAACGGCATGACACGATTTTCTTCTTTGACGTTTAACAATTATTCCACAGTTCTGTTCTTTTTT
>JAJPXG010000083.1:16428-30751 GCA_021205565.1 Lachnospiraceae bacterium
CTTCAGATACTCCGCACTGACCTGAAAACTCCTGACCGGACTTTTTTCAATCCAGTTTTTATGGCTTTCCAATATAATAGCGTCCACATTCACGGAAAGTGCCTGCCTGATCATGGGTTCCAGATCCAGATTGCCGGTTCCCAGTTCCATACTGTCCTGTTTTAAAATCGGTGTCATGGAAGGACCCTTCCGGCGGCATCCGCGATCATTGACATGATACAGCTTCATACGTGTTCCCAGTTTCTGCATCCATCCAAGTGCACTGACGCCGGCGTCAATTGCCCAATAGCTGTCAAATTCAAAATTTACATAAGCCGGATCCGTTTCCTCAAGCAGGATTTCATATGCGACTTTCCCTGTATCCGTTTTCGCAAATTCCGCATTATGATTGTGGTACAACAGGCTGATTTTCTGCGCTGTCAATGTTTCTCCGGCCTTATTGAGTCTTTGGGCCAGTTCATGAACTTTTGCACTATCCGAATAATCAAACCGATACATGCCAGTCACAGTCACGTACCCGGTGCCATACAGCCTCGCCTCGGCAATCTTCTTATCTGGCTCCTCCTCAATCGCATTCAGATACATATGGAGGGACGGTACCTGCAGTCCAGCCTCCCTGATCAGCCCGGGCCAATTCAGCTTTCCTCCATTTCCGACTGGCATTCCGGCCGCTTTTGTCAGAAGTTTTACTGCCAATGGAGTCGGACTGATCATAAAATCACAAAGTTCAATTCCTTCATAACCGGCTTCCTTCATCAGTCTGAGCGTATTCTCTGCCTGCTTTTCATTATTCATCACAGTTCCCAACTGGAACTGCTGTACAGCTTTGATCGTCATGCCTTACCTCCTGCACATATCCCTCTTAAATCAATTTCAAAAACTTTTCCAATGCTGCTGCGTCCGCCTCTCCACACACAATCTCCGCATCAGCAATCAACTCCGGCTTTGCGAGTACGGAAACCAGCAAATAACGGGAGAGCTCCGACTTCAGATTCAGGACATCCCCCATGGGTGTGCGAAGCTCCACCTCCCCTTTACAGGCCTTAACTGCGTTCAGAAACGGGATGATATCAATATCAGCGCTGAATTTTAAATGAGTCATTTCAAAAAATCCCCCTTCTTTTTATTTTTTTTGCGTTTATCGAAATTTTTAACTTTTAAACGAATTAATACTATGCTACAATATGTAAGGTAGCTTTCAGGCCTTACCTGAATGATACTGCGTTCAATATCATCCCAATCAGTTATGCCTCAATCCATCTCTTTATAGAATGGAATACACCGTTATGATGGAGGGAACCTACATGAATCTCGAAAAACTGGAAATCGAACACCGCGTCAACCTGTTGTATGAAATGCTGGAGGCATCCCACGGCTTAAGCCACTGGGTCTATGACAGCGACGGGGAACTCATACAGACCAACGCGCAGGAAACTGTGATGGACACCATCTTCGCTGCCACCGGCTGCAAACAGGCCATGACTGACCGGGCGCTCTCCTCAGATGTTCCCCTCATGCTCAGTGCATCCCTGGGTCTGCTCTGGATCGCCGATTATGAAAAATATGACGGCAAAGTTTATCGGATGCATGTTCTGGGGCCGGCCTTCCATACGGAAATTTCTTTAAAAACCATTCAAAGAGAGCTGCAGAACCACCAGGTTTCAGGTTCATGGAAGTTAAGTTTCACAAAGTCTCTTTCTCATCTGCCAACCATCTCCGCCAACAGTCTGCAGAGAATGTCCATTATGCTCCACTACTGTGTCACCGGTGAGAAAATCACGGTCAACGATCTTGCCTTTCAGACAGACAACCTCCCCACTCTGCCGGAAACGGAACGCAAAGACCGCCACCGCACCTGGATGGCAGAGCAAAATCTCCTGGGAATGGTGCGGGAAGGCAATCTGGATTATCAAAGCGCCGTGACGCAATCCAGTTCCTTAAGCAGCGGCGTTGGCTTCCACGCAGATTCTCCCATTACACAGGCCAGAGTCAGCGTCATTGTCTTCACCTCCCTGTGCACCAGAGCCGCCATCGACGGCGGAATCCTGCCGGACATTGCCTACGCAATAGGAGACTCCTATATACAGCAGGCCAATGACTGCGAGACAATATCCCATCTATCCAGTGTCAGCCATGATATGTATGACCATTTTGTCCGCCTGGTGCATGACCATAAACGCCGTACTGACTTAAGTAAACCAATCCAGGCCTGTCTGGACTATGTCCAGCTCCATCTGGAGGATGAGATCGACCTGCCGCAGCTGGCAAAGCGGCTTGGCTACGCAGACTATTACCTGACCAAAAAATTTCGTCAGGAGATGGACATTTCTCTGAATGAATATATCCGCAAAGCCCGCATTGAGCGGGCCTGCACACTGCTGACCACCACGGAAGACAGCTTGCAGGAAATCTCCGACCGGCTGCATTTCTCCAGCCGCAGTTATTTTTCCGTAGTTTTCAAGGATTTTACCGGCATGACCCCGGCTGATTACCGGGCGAAGAACCAGAATGCCTGAGTTTTCATTACAGCTGCCGTGTCTCATATTTTCACACGGCAGCTTTCCATTCTCACCGAAACGCAAATTCCAGAAAATCTGCCTTCCCTGCCCCACAATATTTGAAATACAATGCCGCTGTGCCGGTCTTTTTCATGACAACGGTCTCCGATGTCGTCCAGTCAGCGCTTTCCACAAGCGAAATTTCTGCGAGTACTTCCCTGCACGCTTCATCCGCGGCGACTATGAATGTCCCTGCATCACCTCTGGTTGTGACAGTCAGCGAACAGACTCCGTCAAATGCAAAATACTTAAACCCGATCAGCGTCCCGTCCTGTATATTCGTAATATAACGGTCATTTTCTTCGTGTGTAATATATGGAATGTTCGCGTTCACCACTGTGTTCGTGGCATGGGGCATATGACCGTTTGTCAGGTTGCAGACATAAGGCGCGGCATACACGCCCGCAGGCATAAGCGGCCCGCCGTTCAATCCGCAGCTGGTGCATTCCACCTGTTGAATGGTTCCGTCTTCCTCAATCACTACCGGCTCCGCACAGGCCTGACGACTGTATGTAGAATTATGAGTATGGCGATGATAAAAGATGTACCACTGCCCGTTGATTAACTCCAGGCTTCCATGATTATTGGCGGAGAAATTCAGCCTGTCCTCATCCTTACGTCCCTGATATCCAACATCCGCATTGGAAATAATCGTACCACGATAGCAAAAATCCCGGTCCGGATATTCACTGGTGGCATAACAAAGCTCATGGCTTTCCTGCGAAGAATAAATAAAATAATAAAGCTTCCCGATTTTGCGGATGGAGCTCGCCTCATAAAAAGAGTGCCTCTCAAAGCCGCTGCCCAATGCCTGAAATTGTCCCGGCACAATCCGCTGCGGCTCACTGGAAATCGTCAGCATATCCTCCTCCACCACCACGGCATTGGCTCCCATCAGACAGAGCTTTTCTTTCTGCAGATCTTCCAGGCTTCTTTTGAACATCATCTGCTCTACCTGGTACAATGCCTCATGGGGCACCATTTTGGCCTCATGATCCACCTTACCGCCCTGGCTGTGCGCCGCGGACGCCACTAACGACAGCGACCATCCATAGTACAG
Organism: Lachnospiraceae bacterium; assembly: GCA_021205565.1. Taxonomy (GTDB): domain Bacteria; phylum Bacillota; class Clostridia; order Lachnospirales; family Lachnospiraceae; genus RGIG6307. The sequence goes on from JAJPXG010000083.1 coordinate 20,047, forward strand.
GCGGATAACACCTCCATCATTGATCACCGCGGGATCTCCAGGCAGATAGCGCTGAAACCGGCTGCCGTCCGGATTGCGCAGCGTTCCCAGGTACTCATATTTTCCTGTAGGCGTATCACAGACGGCCACGCTGATTGCCGCCCACAAACCGGCGTCCGCGCCGTGTTCCATCACATAATACAGATAATATTTCCCATCATTTCCCTGTACTACATCCGGCGCATACAGGTCATTGTTTGTTTCCGGATTATAATCCGGATCCTGCCCGGGTCTGTAAATCACACCATCACAGCGCCAGTCGCTTAAATCGGATAAAGGTGCCGACCACCCCAGATAATCGCTCTCCGCGCAATATCTCTCACCGCCCTCCTTATCGTGCGAGCCGAAAAGGTATATCCTGTCTCCAAATACATGCGGTTCCCCGTCCGGGATATAAACGTTCAGCGGTAAAAACGGGTTCATAACCTGTGTTTTCATTTTGTCCTCCATAAAGGCGATGCGCCGTCTGCACAGGCGGTGCGTCATCGGTTTTCCTTACTCAGCTTTCACTTCCACTGCGTCAGCCGCTCCGGCCGCTTCTGACTCAGCCTTCTTTTTGGCCTCCCATTCAGGCACCATTTTCTCCAGTTTGGAGAACGCCAGACAGCAGAAGCAAATGATTGCCAGGCAGAATGCAGGAACCAGTGACGCATCAATGCGGATCATCAGAAGTGCCGACGCAGGCTGTTCTGCCACACCTTCCGCAGACACGTAGCCTGCCACCATCAGCAGAATGCCAGTAATCCAGGAACCCAGCGCAGCGCCTGCTTTGGTCGCAAAATTGGACAGAATAGCCGAGGAACCGTCCATACGCGGCAGTCCGATCATTTCATTATAGGTACAGATATTCATGATAAACAGGACGCCATAGTAAGCCAGAGGCAGCGTCGCAAAGGTTCCAAACAGAGAGCCCGCCAACGCGCCGACCACAGAGCCATTAGAGAGGAACATAAACGCATAGCCTGCAATTCCTACAATACCGAAAACAGTAATCATCCTTCCGATGATGCCGATCTTTTTGGAAATCACCGGGAAGAGCAGCATGAGCGGCAGCAATATCACGGAGAACACCGAGGTAATGCTCATCAGGGTGATATCTCCTACAATCCACTTCCAGTAATAGGTACCAACCGCCAGGTTCGTGCTGATATTGTAGCAAAGCATGATGATTGCGTACAGCCAGACATACTTATTTTTCGTAATCAGCTGTATGATTTCCTTGATTTCAATCTTATCCTTCTTCACCGATGCGTCCACGCTCGGGTCTTCCTTACAGAAGAGGAAACGCAGAACACCGATTGCGGTCGCCGGTACCATGATAATCGCCACCATGGCAGTCCAGCCGGAAGCAGATGTTGCGATGGTGCCCATCATCACCGGAATCAGAGCGTTCATAATGATGGAACCGGCCATCGTGATGATGCCGCCATAGGAAGCCACCTTGGTAATCAGCGCCTTGTTGTTGCTGAAATGACGGATCGTGTAGGGATTCCCCGCCGTCGCACGGAAGGTGGAGAACAGAGAAAACGTCAGGGTGTACATGCAGAAAATCCATGCGCATTTAAAGAAAGTGCTCCACGCCGGACTGGCCGCGAACAGGCCGATTGTACAGATTGTCATACCCACAATACCCAGCTCATAGGGCCGACCCTTTCCCCACTTCGATTTCGTGTTGTCTACGATATAGCCTGCGGCTACATCCGTAAATCCGTCCACCACCTTGGACGCCAGCAGTAGGGAACCCACAACACCTACATTGACACCCAGTGTATCAGAGGCGTAAATGGACAGATAATTTAACATCAAAATATTAATCCACGCCGCTACTATGTCCGAACTCTTCCAGGCCATCAGCCGTCCAAATCCCAGATGGTCAGGGTTCTTTGCTTTTTTCTCTTTTGCCATGATTTTTCTCTCTCCTTTTGAATTTGTTCCAAATATTTCGACGTCCGGTACGTTTTGGTAAATCCAACATAGCAATTTGAGCTTTCTCTGTAAATTTGATAATTCGTTTTATTGTTCAAATTTTCGTTTTGATTTTTAATCCTGTCAATTTTTTGAATTAAAAATCTAATTTTTGAATAGTCTAAGAAAGTTCTCCCTGCTACAATGCAATCGTGAAAGATTGTAACGCACCATAAAGGAGACTGACCATGAACGAATTCTACGGAGTATTATCCCCCGAGCCATCTGAACTGGAACTTCAAAACCGGGCGCTGGCCCGCAAAGCCGCCAGGGAAGGCTTTGTTTTATTAAAAAACGAAAATGCCCTTCCATTAAAGAACCAGAAAATCGCGCTCTACGGCATGGGCGCCCGCAAAACCGTCAAAGGCGGACTGGGCAGCGGCAGCGTGGAGGAACGCTACAGCGTCAATATTGAGAACGGTCTAAAGAATGCCGGTTTCGTGATTACGACTGCACGATGGCTGAACGACTATGATACAGAATATAATACCACATATCAGGCCTATGTGGACATGGTGGAGGAAAAAATCAAGGGTCTGACCAATCCCATGCAGATCATTCCGCTGGCACACAGTTTTGTCTACCGCTATCCCTCAGGCCGTCTCATCGACGCGCAGGATATCGCGGAAAGCGATACGGATACCGCCGTATATGTGCTCATGCGCCAGGCAGGCGAGGGTTCCGATCGAAAGCTGGAAAAGGGCGATTATTACATTACAGATACAGAACGCGCAAACCTGATTACGGTTGCGGAAAGCTATACCCACACCATTCTTGTTATCAATATCGGCGGTACCCTGGATCTGGGATTTTTGGATGAAATTCCCGGAATTGACGCGGTAGTGCAGTTCGTCCAGGGCGGCGAGGAAGGCGGAAACGCGCTGGCGGACGTCCTCTCCGGCCGGGAGAATTTCAGCGGGAAGCTGGCGGATACCATTCCCATGCATTATGAGGATATTCCCTTCGGCGATGAGTTCAGTTATCTGAACGGCGATCTGGAGAATGAATATTATAAAGAAGGAATCTATGTCGGCTACCGGTATTTTGACAGCTTTGAAAAGGAAGTCAGATACCCCTTCGGCTTCGGCTTAAGCTATACCACCTTTGACTGGAAGGTTTTAAGTGCGGAAGCTTCCGTTACTTCTTCCGCCGTTCCGGTAACTGCAAAAGTGGAGATCACCAATACCGGAAGCGTTTCAGGAAAGGAAGTCCTGCAGCTGTACGTCTCTGCTCCACAGGGAACTATGCACAAAGAATATCAGCGTCTTGCGGCCTTTATAAAAACACCCTCTCTTGCTCCCGATGAAACATATATCGCTGAAATATGCTTTGACTTTAAAGACTGCGCAAGCTATGATGAGAACAGCGCTTCCTATATATTGGAAGCGGGCGATTATGTGGTGCGCATCGGCAACAGCAGCCGCAATACGCATGAGGCGGCCGTGATCCGGCTGGCTGAAGCTAAGGTCATTTCCAGCCATAAAAACTGCTGCGTGAAGACGGATGATTTTGAGGAGCTGACAGCGCCCTCCCGGGAAAATACCTATACCGTCACGTCTCTTCCTCTTGATCTTTCCGCGATGCTCACACAGGAGTTTGATTACTCCGAACCTCAGGTTGCAGAAACCGCGAAGGAAGCTGCCATTTTAGACCGTCTTACCCTGGAAGAGCAATCTCAGCTTCTCATGGGCGGGGAATTGCAGCGAGTTCCTGCCGGTGCTCGCGACATCCACGGTGCCGCCGGGAAAACTGCCACAAATCTATTGGAAAAAGGCATCCGCAACGTGGTGTTTTCCGATGGACCCGCGGGAGTCAACATTGCCAACCGGCTCTGTAAAAAGGCGGACGGCACCTTTGCGCTCCCGACCATTCCGGAACGCTACAACTGGGGCATTTTAAAACAGATGGCTTCCAGAATGTGCTCAACGGACGGAACCATGGTTTACCGCTATGCCACAGCCTGGCCGGTTGAGCTTTTACTGTCGCAGACCTGGAACACGCCGCTGCTGACGCAAATCGGCAAAGCTGTAGGACAAGAAAAGAATTAGTTTGAAAAAACTGTCTGGCTTTCTCCGGGTATGAACATTCACAGAAACCCCTTAGGCGGCAGAACCTTAGAATATTATTCCGAGGATCCGGTGCTGACCGGAGAAATGGCCGCCGCTTTGACCCTGGGCGTACAGTCCGAACCGGGCTGCGGCGTCAGCATCAAGCATTTCTGCTGTAATAACACAGAAGATAACCGCAACGGTATCAGCTCCAATGTATCGGAACGGGCACTGCGTGAAATCTATCTGAAGGGCTTTGAGATCGCGGTGAAAAAGGCGCGGCCCGCGACAGTCATGAGCAGCTATAACATGTTAAACCACACCTACACCGCAAACAGTCACGACCTGCTGACCGATATTCTGCGCTGCGAATGGGGCTTTGAAGGTCTGGTGATGACCGACTGGGGCTCCACCAACGAAAAGGCTGCCTCACCTGTGCTCTGCGCTCCGGCCGGGAACGACCTGATCATGCCCGGAAACGGCTATGACCGGGAACAAATCGCACTGGCTCTAAAAGACGGCACACTGAATGAAACAACCGTGCGCAAATGTGCCTGCCGGGTACTGCGGATGATGTTAGACAGTCACACGCCCTGCTTGATTTCACAGGAACAGGGAAATATAAAGGAGAGCTTATGAGAAATATTACGTTACTGAACAACAACTGGCGCTTTGTTAAAACCGCCGCCAACATATCCGAAGCCATGGCCGCTGCAGGGGAGCCCGTCACCCTGCCCCATACATGGAACGCCGTGGACGGTCAGGACGGCGGCAATGACTACTACCGCGGCACCTGCTGGTATATCCGCGAACTGGACCTGTCCGCCTTACAGGAAAATGAACAGGCATGGCTTAAATTTGAAGGTGCGGCCATGACCGCCGATGTATATCTGAACGGGACGCATCTGGCGCATCATGAAGGCGGATATTCCACTTTTTATGTAAATCTGACGGAACATATTGCTGATGATAATATTCTGGCCGTCTCGGTCGATAACAGTGAGAACGACCGGGTCTACCCCCAGAAAGCGGACTTTACCTTCTACGGCGGCCTGTATCGTCCGGTTTCACTCTTAACCGTTCCTGCCGCACACTTTTTCTTTGCGGACGGCACACAGGGACTGAAAGTAACGCCTGTGGTTTCCGATGATTACAGGAGTGCGGCTGTGACACTGGAAGCGGCCGTAGAGAACGCAGATGGACAGAGCGTCACATTCCATGTTTTTGATCAGCCGGGTAATCTTTTGTGTGCCGCCCCCACTGTGATATCCTGCGCTGAAACCTCATCCGCAGCCGCGCCGGACATTTCTGTTTCCGGGTCAGAATCCATTCAGACAGTCTCCGCGCCCGTCACCGATGGCATCGCCCGCGCTATCATCATTCTGGACAACGTCCACCTCTGGAATGGAAAGGCTGATCCCTTCCTGTACACTGCGACTGCCGCTCTGGATAACGGCGATACTGTAAGCGTCCGCTTCGGCTGCCGTACCATTTCCTTTGACGCGCAGACCGGCTTTTCCTTAAATGGAAAGTCCTATCCCCTGCGCGGCGTCAGTCGTCACCAGGACCGGCAGGGTCTGGGCAACGCCATCACAGACCTGCAGCATGAAGAGGACATGGCTCTGATCAAAGAAATCGGCGCCACCACCGTGCGCCTGGCTCACTACCAGCACGCACAGAAATTTTACGATCTCTGCGACGAAAACGGCATCATTGCCTGGGCAGAGATTCCCTACATTACCGCCCACATGCCGAACGGCAGAGCCAACACCCTCTCCCAGATGCGGGAGCTGGTGAGCCAGAATTACAACCACCCCTCCATCGTCTGCTGGGGACTTTCCAATGAAATCACCGCTTCCACACCCGTGGACGATGACCTGCTTGAAAATCACCGGCTCTTAAATGACCTCTGCCATGAGCTGGACGCAACCCGCCCCACAACCATGGCTAATGTTTTCATGCTGGAAATCGACTCGCCAATCCTGGAGATTCCGGATATCAACAGCTACAACCTGTACTTTGGCTGGTACTTAGGAGATCTTAAGCAGAACGACAGCTTTTTTGATGAGTATCATGCCAAATATCCGAACCGCGTCATCGGCTTTTCCGAGTACGGTGCGGACGCAAACCCCGCCTTCCAGAGCAGCACACCGCAGAAGGGCGACTACTCCGAGACCTACCAGTGCGTTTATCATGAACATATTTTAAAGACAATTGAAAAACGCCCTTACCTATGGGCCACCCATGTCTGGAATATGTTTGATTTCGCGGCCGACGGCCGGGACGAGGGCGGCAAGCACGGTATTAACCAGAAGGGGCTTGTCAGCTTCGACCGCAAATTAAAAAAAGACGCCTTTTATCTCTACAAGGCGTACTGGAATCAGACCGAGCCCTTCGTCCACCTGTGCGGCAGCCGCTATGTTGACCGGGCGGAGGATACCACGGAAATCAAGGTGTATTCCAATTTAAAGGAGATCACTCTCCTGGTAGACGGGAAAGAGTTTGACGCACAGACCGGGGAGCATGTTTTCTCCTTCCGGGTGCCAATTAACGGAGAGCATACCATCACGGCCATTGGCCGCGATGGCGAAATCACGAAGTACACAGACTCAACTGCCGGGAACACCGTCACAGTTGCTGAAGGAGATACACAATTCACCGATACTATTCATATCCGCAAAGTAGCTGAGCCTAATAAAGACTACCGCTTCGGCACCGCCGGAGATGTGACCAACTGGTTTGACGCAGACGCCCTGAAGGCGGATTACTATTCCATTAAGGATACCTTCGGCGAACTGAGTTCCAATCCCGGCACCGCTCCCATTGTCGGCCGCATGATGGAACAGGCGACCGCCAGCCGCGGCGATGTCGCCAAAAGCACCGCCGGCAATCAGAACCTGATGCGCATGATGGCGGGCATGAGCCTGGAAAGCCTCATAAAACAGGCCGGCGACACCATCAAACCCGAGCAGATTAAAGCGCTGAACGATGCGCTGCAGCAGATTAAAAAATAAACGGTTTCATAAAACAGACAGTCGTGAAGGAACTCCTACCTCTTCACGACTGCCTGTTATTTTCTCCCGCCTGTTAACTCTTCTTTATTATAAACCTGCGTTATTTTTAACAATCACCTTTAAACCGCCCACCTCCAGGCTGTTCTCCCCGAAATGCAGCCTTAAGCTGATCTCTTTTAAGGGCATTTCGCCCAGTTCAATGCAGACCTTTCGCCATTCCCTGTCTGCTCCACTCAGCGTTATGCTGCCTTTCAATATGTTATCTATAAAGATGAACACCGGCAGCTGTGCCAGGTCGCTTACCGCTCTGCTACGGGCAGTCATCTGAATCGGGTAATTTCCTGCATGTTTGAAAGTAAGCGCGTCCAAAAAATCATCGCTTTCTCTGTTTTTCAGCATATCCACCGGGAGATTTATCTCCCCCGAAACTGATATTTCAGCTACTCTCACAGCAGTTTTTGACTCCAGCGGCCCTTCTTTGTCCAGTGCCTCCTCAACGGGAAGCGGCCTCCCTTCCTGGCGCGCCATCGCAGGCAGCCTCATTAACACGCGGCAGAGATTGGCGGCGCAGCGCATCAGTTCGCCTCTGGTCAGTTTACCGCACTTTAATGCCTCTTCCAGATTATCCTCGTTCGTATTGGCAGCTGCGTCCCGGGTCACCATATACAGGTCGTTCTGCGCCCGAACCATGGACGCAAAATTCCGTCTGTCCGACTCGCATCCTTCCTCGTTTCCTCTGGCCCACCAGTCCGTCATGACAATACCGGTATAGTCCCATTCTCCGCGTAGGATCGTCGTCAGCAGATCATAATTGCTGGCGGCATGGATGCCATTGATCAGGTTATAGCTGGACATGATACTGAATGCGCCGCCTTCCCGAACCGCCATTTCAAAGCCTTTTAAGTAAATCTCCCGCAGCGCCCGCTCCGACACCACCGCGTTCACATCATGGCGATGAAATTCCTGGTTATTGCAGGCAAAGTGTTTGATCGTTCCGGTCACACCGTACCGGTGAAGACCCTTTAACTGCGCAGTCGCCATCTTTCCGGTCAGGAACGGATCTTCTGAAAAATACTCAAAATTTCTGCCGTTTAACGGGCTCCTGTGGATATTCATGCCCGGCCCTAAAAGCGTATCAATCCGGTTTTTCAACAGTTCCAGTCCCACCATGGCAAACAGCTCTTCAGACAGTGCTTCATTAAAAGAGGACGCCAGACATGTTCCGTTCGGCACGGAAAAAGCAATCGTACCACACTCCATGCGAATCCCACTGGGTCCGTCCGAACAGCAGGCAAGCGGAATACCGCGCTGTTGCAGTGCATCGCACACGCCGCCAAAGGCTCCGGCTGTCCCCGCCGTCACCTTGGGGGAGCTCATGCCCTCGCCGCGAAGCAGGATGCACAGCTCCTCATCTGATAGCTGATTCAGGAAATCCTGCAGGAGCTTCTCATCAAAAACCGGATCAGTCATGCCAGAGAAAGCCGTTGTGTCCGGATCAGACAAAGCCGCCTTTTCCGGAGCGGTCAAAATCATTGCGTCATCCAGTCGCAGTCCCTTTTCTCCCCAACAGGGGTGGCTTACCGGTCTTTCTGACTCCATCCGCTCCGCTAAAGAATATTCCCGGAGCGGTGTTTCCACGTGTCCCAGGTTCCCGGACTCATCAGCGCAAAACCGCTCAAAATGCTTCGTCGGCGCCATCGCCTGACGCAGCCTCTGCACCACTTTCGTCTGCTCTATCGTCAGACTGCCCGCCAAAGAAGTGCTTCTGACATCCGTGCCAATGAAAAACTGATATGTTCCTGCTTCCAGCACATAGCAAAACCGCTCTCCGCTCTTTCCACTGTCATCATAGGAAGCCAGCAGGTACTCCGGGCAGGAAATGGTCAGAAGCTCCTCCTCCCCCGGGGCAAGCTCCCTGGTTTTGGCAAAGCCGCAGAGTACCCGGGCCGCTTTTCCCAACTGGCCGCAGGGCGCGGCGCAATACAGCTGCACCACTTCTTTACCTGCCAGGCTGCCCACATTTTTTACAGATACGGTCACGCGGATTTCCTTCTCTCCGGGATAAGGAGATGTGTTATCTGCGCAGACTAAGCCGGGCACACTGATCTCAAACTGCGTATAGGACAGACCAAAACCAAACGGATACACTACCTTTTGGGGCGCAAAGGTCTCAAAATAGCGGTAACCCACATAGATATCTTCCGTATAAACGGACTGGTCCTCTCTTCCAAAATCCGACGCCGGGCAGTCCGCAATATCCTGACAGATCGTATCCGTCAGCTTTCCGCAGGGATTCACCCGTCCCATCAGCACATCCAGCACCGCGTTGCCGCCCTCCTGGCCGCCCTGCCAGACATAAAGAACCGCGGCAGGATCATAACGGGATACCCAGCCCATATCAATCACATTGCCTGTATTTAACAATACAACCGTCTTCGTAAAATGCGTGCAGACAAGAGAAAGCATTCTCTCTTCCTCATCCGTCAGCAGATAACTCCCTTTATCAGCGGAATTATCCTTATCTTCACCCGCAGTCCTGCCGATGATCACGATGGCAGTCTCCGATTCCGAAGCAGCCGCTGATACCAGTTCCTCTGTAAGCGGCATTTCCTCCTGATTCCAAGGCTCGCCGGCCCAGCCAATGCCGTTGTCAAACGGATGCCTTTTCAGCCACTCCTGATAAACAGCCAGCACAGACGCATTCACCTGAATATCTTCGCTGCTTAAAAGTGCGTCCAGAATCCCCACCACATACGGCGCGTTCACCAATCCCCCGGAACCAGTTCCGCTCTTATAATAATGGAACTGGCTTCTGCCGAAAACCGCCACTTTCGCACTCTCAGCCAATGGCAGTGCGTCCCTGTCATTTTTTAAAAGTACAATTCCCTCCGCAGCTGCCTGCCTGGCCAGTGCCGCGTATCGATTCACATCAAATAACTGGGCCATCCTGTTTTCCTCCGTATTGATCATGCCAAATTCCGGCACTGATCCGTGTTTTATCTCTACTCCGCAGCTTCAAAAACCCACATTTTCTTGACCTGCCTGATCAGCGTCTCATAATCCCAGAGGCGCGAGCTTCGTTCCACACTGTTGGGATCGTGGACCCGGATCAGTCCATCCTCTACGCCGGCCAGCACGATGAAGTGGCCGCCCTTCGTGAAGTCTCCAGGCTTCACGGAACAGATCACCGGATATCCATCCTCTAAAAGCTTCAGCAGATCCGCCTCACTGATGGAGGAGGACAGGGCCGTCCCCGTGATTCCGAAATGCGCCGCGCCGGTTGTCATCAAAGACCAGGCGGTACCTGAACCGCTGATATAATAGCCATGCTCCATGGCGTACTCCGCTACCACAGCCGGGCTTGCCTCCGCATTCCCCGTCAGCTTCACGATTACCATGGACAGACAAGTAGGACCGCAGCCGGACAGGCCGATATCGGTCTCTCCGTAGCTTAAATATCCCCAACGGCTGTCCCACTGCAGATAATAGGGGAAATCGCTGTCGACCTCCGCTTCCGTCAGTTCCCCGGCAGTTTCCGTATCCGCGTCCGGATATCCTAAAGCAAAATCAATCATCTCCGGGTTATTGCACAGTGCGATCAAAAGCACCATGGGATATTCTTCCCAGTTCTCATAAATC
>JAJPXG010000083.1:30761-31379 GCA_021205565.1 Lachnospiraceae bacterium
TCTGTGACAGCGCACATTTAACAGGCCGACCCGGTCAGCTCCGCCAGCGCCTCCAGCGCCTCGATACATTCGCTGCTGGTCATGTTTTTGGGAATCACAGTACCGTAACGGTCGACAAAATCCGCAATCAGATCCGTCTCTTTCTCCTCAGCATTCGTCCCTTCACCGGTTTCCGCCTGCGAAGCATTATCTGCCCCGGACCGCTCTCCTGCAGCATCCACCGTCTCAGTGCCTTCGCCTGCAGCTAAATCTTCGGTTGCCTCTCCCTGCGCTGTAAGCAAATCTTCCGCCAGGGCAACAGCCACATTCTCAGATGACAATGTATCCTCTGAAACCTCCTGCGCCGTCTCTGTCACAGACCCGTCCGCACCCTTGGCCTTAATCAGCAGACCGTTCCTCACTAAAACCGCGCCCACCGCCAGAATGACCACAAAAAAGACACCCGCCAGAAGACTGGTCAGGTTCTCTGTCCGGCTGTGTTTTTCCGGCGCCTGCTTTGATTCCTCATCCTTCTCGGGATCAGCATCCGGTTCCGAATCATCGCTTTGCTCCGGATTATCTTTTTTCTTCAAATCATCCTCTGGTTCCGGCTCATCGTCTGGCTCCGGAGTGGCATTC
>JAJPXG010000057.1:0-21703 GCA_021205565.1 Lachnospiraceae bacterium
GTGGAGGGATAGCCTCAAGCCGATACTAAGATTATTTTCATGCCAGTATAGTAATCACCATTAAGGAGATTTTCATAGCTGTCGTGGTGCGACTAAGAAAAAATCATTCTCCGTTAAAGGAGCTGGTTACTATGGCAAAACGAATTGTAAACAAAGCAGAGCGGAATGCGGAGCGGTATGACGCAAAAGAAACAGGCTACCAGTTATATGAGGATAGTCTGAACGGGAAGACATTTGACAGACTTATACCTTTGATAGTGTCTGAACAGAATATCATACTTGCATACCGCAACATCTGCAAAAACAAAGGGAGCAAGACTCCCGGCACAGATGGGAAAACGATTGTAGCAATACAGTCAATGCCCATTGAAACGGTCATTAAAACTGTCAGAAATAAGTTGAACTATTATCAGCCAAAAAAGGTTAGACGTGTAGAAATCCCAAAGGATAACGGAAAGACCAGACCATTAGGGATTCCGAGCATTTGGGACAGACTGATACAGCAGTGTATCTTGCAGATACTGGAGACGATTTGTGAAGCGAAATTCCATGAGCGGAACAACGGTTTCAGACCGTACAGGTCAACGCAGAACGCAATCGCACAGTGCTATAAAATGGCACAGTTGCAGAACCTGCATTTTGTAGTGGATGTAGACATTGTTGGATTCTTTGATAACATCGACCACAGTAAGCTCATTCGGCAGTTGTGGGGAATCGGGATACAGGACAGAAAGCTGATTATGATAATCAAGCAGATGCTGAAAGCGGAAATCCTGTTCAATGACATCATTATTACTCCCGAAACAGGTACTCCACAGGGGGGATTCTGTCCCCACTTCTTGCAAATGTAGTATTGAATGAACTGGACTGGTGGATAGCCGGTCAGTGGGAAATGTTCAAAATCAGAGAGGGAAAGACAGGCTTAGAGTTTAACAAGACTGATAAAAAGGGAAACGTACTCACAGTAGACAGAACGCAGAAATGGAACAAGCTGAGGGCAAAGACCGAACTGAAAGAAATGTATATCGTGAGGTATGCAGATGATTTTAAAATCTTCTGTCGGGACTATGCAACAGCTAAGAAAATAATGTGTGCCACGAAGCTCTGGTTAGCAGAAAACCTGCATTTACAGACCAGTGACGAAAAATCGGGAATTACAAACCTGCAAAAGAATTACACCACCTTTCTTGGTATCAAATTTAAAATTGTCACCAAAGGCAGTAAGTGGATAATATGCTCCCATATAGCGGATAAGAGCAAGGCTAAAGTCATTCAGAAGCTAAGGAATGTTTGGAGTGATATAAAAAACCCAAGCAAACAAAGCGAGATTGATAAAAATATCAGCCTTTACAACGCTATGGTCATGGGAATGCACAATTACTACTGCATGGCAACTATGGTATCAGCGGACTTTGCAGAAATCGCTTTTAAAGTGACAGGGAAAAGCAACGGCATGAACCACAATAACCGTTGTATTCCCATTGAGCGGCAAGGCGAGATAAACAGCAGGTTCATACAGGAGAAGTATGGGAAATCCAAGCAGTTCCGATGGATAAGGGGAAGAATGATAATTCCTGTCGGCTATGTGTCATACGAATATCCAAAGTATAAGCGGCGTGAAGTCAATAAATATGTGAGGAAGTATTCAGATATCGAAAACTGTATCAGTTACGATGTTATGAAACACATGATGGAAAACGCACATCTCTATCCTACGTTGGAGATGGCGGATAATGCTCTTTCAAGGTATATAGCACAGAAAGGGAAATGTGCGGTAACGCATGAAGCCCTGTCAATAACAGACATGGTATGCGAGCATATCAAACCCTGCAAGGGAGAGCGGAACGACACATACAGGAATCTGATTATCCTGTCAAAAGAAGTGTCGGAACTGGTAGGGGCAACCAATGAAACAAAAATAAAGAAGTTGCTGAAAGACCTGCCAATGACCGAAGAAATGCAAAATAAAAATAACAAGCTCCGTAAACACAGGGAGCTGGAAGAAATACAATTCGAGGACTATACAGGCACTAAAAAGTAATCTTAGTCGGTGGAACGCCGTATGATGGGAAACTATCACGTACGGTGTGGAGCGGGGGAAAAGCCCGAGGTGCTTGCACCAGAGGCTTACCTATCGCTATTTTCCCTGCCCGATGACTTCGACAAGATACTCAGCGTAATGAGGTCAAGAGGTGTGTCGGTCAGCATTATCCTTCAAAATCTGGCACAGCTTAAAGCCCTTTGTGAGAAGCAGTGGGAAAGCATTGTCGGTAACTGCGACGAATTTCTCTATCTGGGCGGCAACGAGCAGAGTACCCATAAATTCGTGAGCGAGCTGCTCGGAAAGTCAACGATAGACACGAACACCTATGGGAAAAGCACAGGACGCAGCGGTAATTATTCCACAAACTATCAGATTTCAGGGCGGGAGCTTCTGGATGCTTCGGAGGTACGGCTGCTTGATAACCAGTATGCCATCCTTTTTATCCGAGGGGAGCGACCTGTCATGGATTTCAAGCTCGATATTCTGAAACACCTGAATGTGAAACTGACAACCGATGGAGGTCAGCCGTCTTATCTTCACGGCGAGCCGACACAGGCTGTCGCAACCCTTGTGTTTGACGGGAATATTCCAGAGAACGCCGTGAGCGTTTCCCCTGTCAGCACTTCCTATGAGCTTCTGTCCGAGGAGGACTTGGAAGAAATATTCAACATCTAAAGGAGGATTTATTTATGAGAATTTTCAAGAAGAACGAGAAGAAAGAAACCACGAAACTGCCCATGACAGGAAAAGTCAAAGAGGGCTTCCGCTTCTATTGCGTGATGGTTATGGCAATGGCGATGGTGGCAGGCACTTCCATGACCGCCTTTGCCGCAAGTGACCCGCTGACGGTGGTCAATAACCTTTCTGATTTTATTTTCGGTCTTATCCGTGCGGTTGGTCTGATTTTGCTCGGTTGGGGTATCGTGCAGGTTGGTCGGTCCTTGCAGTCCCACGATCCAAGCCAGAGGTCTAATGGTTTCCTGACCCTTGCAGGCGGCATTGTCATCACCTTCGCAAAAGAGATTCTGACCCTTATCACAGGCTAAGACCATGACCCGAAAGATAGTAGAATAGACAGGGCAAACGGGGCAGATCACGGGCGTGGCCTGCCCTGTTTGCCAATTTTAAGAACGGAGGTGGTTAAGTTATCGGGGAAATAAAGAAATATGGAATCATTTATGCTGACCCGCCGTGGCGGTATAACCAGAAAAACCTCTCTGGGGCTGCGGAACATCATTACCAGACAATGAGTATTGAGGAAATCTGTAACTTAGGCGTTGCAGAAGTGGCAGTGGAGGATTGTGTGCTGTTTTTGTGGACGACATTCCCTCAATTACAGGAAGCATTGCGGGTTATTAAAGCATGGGGCTTTTGTTACAAGACAGTTGCCTTTGTCTGGCTGAAACAGAATAAAAGCGGAAAAGGGTGGTTTTTCGGTCTGGGATTTTGGACACGGGGAAATGCGGAAATCTGTCTGCTTGCCACAAAGAGAAAACCACGCAGGCAGTCTAACCGTGTGCATCAGTTTATTATCAGTCCTTTGCGTGAGCATAGCCAGAAGCCAGATGAAACCAGAGAAAAAATCGTTGAACTTATGGGGAATTTGCCGAGGTTGGAGCTGTTTGCACGTAAAGAAACGGATGGTTGGGATGTCTGGGGCGATGAGGTTGTATGTGACGTTGAAATAAACAGTTATCCAGAGAGAACAGGAGGTGGTCTATGTGTCTGATAACTGGGTTGTCCAGAATTTAGAGAACGCTTTGAACACATGGAATGAAAAACTGTCCGAGATATGGACACTCATAACCCAATCCCCAGAGCAGTTCAAGGGCGGTACGATTTGGAATGTGATCGTGAATATCCACGGTGCATTGCAGGCTGTCGGGCTTGCCCTGCTTGTGCTGTTTTTTGTCGTAGGTATGATGAAAACCTGCGGCAGCTTCGCAGAAGTCAAAAAACCCGAACACGCATTGAAGCTCTTTATCCGATTTGCCCTTGCCAAAGGTGCAGTAACCTATGGTCTGGAGCTGATGATGGCTCTGTTTAAGATTGTGCAGGGTATCATATCAACCATTATGAACGCCGCAGGCTTTGGCTCGGCACAGCAGACGGTACTTCCATCACAGATTGTGACAGCCGTGGAGGACTGCGGCTTTTTTGAGAGTATTCCCCTATGGGCTGTTACGCTTATCGGCGGTCTGTTCATCACGGTATTGTCGTTCATTATGATTATGTCGGTATACGGCAGATTTTTTAAGCTCTATCTTTACACCGCCATCGCTCCCGTACCGCTTTCCACTTTTGCGGGAGAGCCAAGCCAGAGTGTGGGCAAGAGCTTTATCAAAAGCTATGCCGCCGTATGCCTTGAGGGGGCAATCATCGTACTCGGCTGTATCATCTTCTCCCTGTTTGCGGCTTCTCCGCCAGTAGTCAATCCCGATGCGGCGGCAGTCACAATGGTCTGGAGCTATATCGGGGAGGCTTGTATTTAATATGCTCGTCCTTGTCGGTGCGGTCAAGATGGCAGACCGTGTGGTACGGGAAATGATGGGCTTGTAAGGGAGGTGTTTGTAAATGGAAGTTAAGATAAATAAGGAAATCCGTAACTATACGGAATCCATGTTTTTCGGGCTGTCATTAAGACAGTTCATTTTTTCTCTCCTTGCCATTGGTGTAGCGGTAGGATTATATTTTCTGCTCCGTCCTCACTTTGGCACGGAAACCCTTAGCTGGATGTGTATTCTGGGAGCTGCCCCATTTGCGGCGATGGGCTTTGTCAGGTACAACGGCATGACCGCCGAGCAGTTTGTGTGTGCGTGGTTCAAGTCCGAGTTTATGACGCCGAAAAAGCTGATGTTTCTCCCAGATAATCTTTACTATGAAACGCTGAAACCTGCAATCCAAGACTATGAAAGGGTGGCTCTCGGCATGAAACCGAAACGAAATCCGAAGCCGCTGAAGAAATCAAAAAAGCGTAAGGAGGTAGACCATGATTAAAACGCTTAAAAATCTGTTCAAGCAGGACAGAGAGAAATTTGCCGTGCCAAAATCGGTACAGAGCGCCATCCCGATTAAGACGATCTGGGAGGACGGAATTTTCCTTGTCGGAAAGAACAAATATGCCAAGACCTTTAAGTTTGAGGATATAAATTATGCGGTGGCAAGCCGTGAGGATAAAGAAGCCATGTTCCTTGAATACTCCGAGCTTCTTAACGCCCTCGACAGCGGGGCAACCACGAAAATCACGATCAATAACCGCCGCTTAAACCGCAGGGATTTTGAGCAGACCATCCTAATCCCGATGGCGGAGGACGGTCTGGATAAATACCGTGACGAATACAACAGGATGCTGCTCGACAAGGCGACGGGGGCAAACTCCTTCGTGCAGGATAAGTATGTGACCATTTCCGTCTGCAAGAAAAATATCGAGGAAGCCAGGAACTACTTTGCCCGTATCGGTGCTAACCTTATCGGGCATTTTAACCGTCTGGGGTCAAAGTGTACGGAACTGGATGCAACGGACAGGCTGCGTATCTTCCATGATTTTTACCGCACAGGCGAAGAAACGGCATTTTCTTTCGATATGGTACAGACCATGCGGAAAGGTCACGATTTTAAAGACTATATCTGCCCCGATACCTTTGAGTTTGAAAAGGACTGTTTCCGCATTGGCGACAGATACGGGCGTGTGATTTTCCTCAGAGAATACGCCGCTTATATCAAGGACAGCATGGTAGCGGAGCTTTGCGAGTTAAACCGAAACATGATGCTGTCCGTCGATGTTATTCCTGTTCCCACAGATGAAGCCGTAAGAGAAGTTGAAAACAGGCTTCTGGGTGTTGAAACGAATATTACCAACTGGCAGAGAAAACAGAACCAGAATAACAACTTTTCGGCGGTCATCCCCTATGATATGGAACAGCAGCAAAAGGAAAGCAAAGAGTTCCTTGATGATCTGACGACCCGTGACCAAAGGATGATGTTTTCCGTCCTCACGATGGTGCATACCGCCGACACCAAAGAGGAGCTTGACAGCGATACCGAAGCCCTGCTCACAACAGCCAGAAAGCATCTTTGCCAGTTTGCGGTGCTGAAATATCAGCAGATGGACGGTCTGAATACGGCTCTGCCCTTTGGTGTGAGAAAGATTGATGCCCTGCGGACTTTGACAACAGAGAGCCTTGCAGTATTTATCCCGTTTCGTGTGCAGGAAATCTACCATGAAAACGGTGTATATTACGGGCAGAATGTTATCAGCAAAAATATGATTATTGCCAACCGCCGACATCTCCTGAATGGCAATTCCTTTATCCTCGGTGTGTCTGGTGCGGGTAAATCCTTTACGGCAAAGGAAGAAATGACAAATATCATTCTGACAGATCCCAATACCGATGTCATTATCATAGACCCAGAGCGGGAATATTCGCCCCTTGTAAAAGCTATGCAGGGCGAAGTCATCCATATATCTGCCACAAGTGAAAACCATATCAACGCTATGGATATGAACTCCGATTACGGTGATGGTGCAAACCCCGTCATTCTGAAATCGGAGTTTATTTTATCCCTCTGTGAGCAGCTCATCGGAAGGGCAAGTCTGGGGGCAAAACAGCAATCCATCATTGACCACTGTACAGCAAGCGTGTACCGCTACTATCAGCAGGGCAACTATATGGGAACGCCGCCGACTTTGCAGGACTTCCGTGAGGAGCTTCTGAAGCAGAGTGAACCAGAAGCACAGGAAATCGCCCTTGCCATCGAGCTGTTTACGGACGGATCATTGAACACCTTTGCCAAGCATACCAATGTAGACACTCATAGCCGCCTTATCTGCTATGACATCCTTGATTTGGGTAAGCAGTTACAGCCTATCGGTATGCTCGTTGTCCTCGACAGTATCTTAAACCGTATTACCCAGAACAGGGCAAAAGGCAGGAATACGTTTATCTTCATTGATGAGATTTATCTGCTGTTCCAACACGAATACTCTGCAAACTTCCTCTTTACCCTCTGGAAACGTGTGCGTAAGTATGGGGCGTACTGTACGGGTATTACTCAGAATGTGGACGACCTCTTGCAGAGCCATACGGCGAGGACGATGCTTGCCAACTCCGAGTTTATCATCATGTTAAATCAGGCGTCTACAGACCGTATCGAGCTTGCCAAGCTCCTGAATATTTCCGATTTGCAGATGAGCTATATCACGAATGTCGGTGCAGGACAGGGGCTTTTGAAAGTGGGCAGTTCCCTCGTGCCGTTTGTCAATAAGTTCCCGAAAAATACGGAGCTGTATAAGCTGATGACAACGAAATTTGGGGAGGTGTAAGTCTATGGCAGATATTAGGTTTCGCAACACCGCACATCGGGATTTCTTTCTGGAAAATATGATGAAATGCAGGGTCAACGACTGTTACCACAGGGCATTTTTCTATGTCATGGGGATTGCGGATGAAACACGCAGGAATATCAATTCCATGTTCAATTTTAAGACTGACTGTATCGAGCCAGAGGGGATGCACGGCGGTTGGCAGACAAGCGGCACAGTCAAGGTGTGCAACCTTGCCTTTAATCTCTGGAACGGTTATGCCGAGGAGGGACGGGAACGGTATTTCACGCCAGAGGAATTATTCTGTTGTGAGTTTGCCCCGTATTTCATGGAGGGCATCAAGGTCAGGTATCCCGAATATTGCAGGGAGCTTCCCGCTCCTAAGAAACAGAATGAATATGCACGGTAAAAATCAAAGAAACACCCTGCGGGCATACCATTATGCCCAGAAAGCAGGGGAAAATCAAGGAAAGGAAAAGCCTATGAATTTGAAAAAATATAAATCTGCTATTTGTATCGTTGCCGCCGTCGGCCTGTTAGCTGCGGCGGCATTTTGCGGCTATCACATCTACCATCACTATGCACAGGTGGACGAGCAGACCGAAGCCTTTGAGGAGCTTGCCGAGATTGTAGATAATGCACTTGATGAGGAGGAAATACCAGAAGATACGCCCGTCAGCGAGGGCGAGGATATTCTGGCAAAGTACAGGGAGCTGTATTTACAGAATGAAGATATGGTAGGATGGATTTCCATTGCCGACACGACCATCAACTATCCCGTGATGCAGACCAAGAATTCTATCTGAAGCATGATTTTGAAAAGGAATATAGCGATTTGGGAGTGCCGTATATCCAAGAAAACTGCGACCTTGCCACAAGCGACAACCTCATTATCTATGGACACCATATCACAGGTCAGAGGATGTTGGGTGCTTTGGAGAGTTACAAAGACAAGAGTTTTTATGAGGAACACAAGACCATTCAGTTTGACACCCTCACAGAGCAGGCGGAGTATGAAATCATTGCCGTATTCAAGACGGTTGCATACAGCTCCGAGGGCTACCGCTACTATGATTTTGTGGATGCGGAAAATGAGGAGGATTTTGATGCCTATGTCGGCAAGTGCAGGGAGCTTGCCCTGTATGATACGGGAGTGACTGCTGAATATGGCGACAGGCTTATCACTCTGTCTACCTGCGAATACTCTGCACAGAACGGCAGGCTTGTAGTGGTGGCAAAAAAGGCAAACTGATATGACCGCAAATCCTCTGGGAAAGGAGGTTTTGTATGGCTGATATAAAGACCAGAGATGCAGTCAAAGGTACGGTCAAGACCATTGACAAAGCCGCTGTTGCAAGTCAGAGAATGAAGAACGCCTATGCGAAAACGAAAGATAAGGCGGAGCAGGGATATTATACCGAAGAAAACTCCCCCACTGAATATGCGTCTGACAGGGTGTCCCGTGCTGCAGGGCGTGTGAAAGACGAGGGTATCCACCAGTTTAATAAGCAGGGGCAGAAAAGTGTCCAGACCACCAGAGAGAATATCGGAAAGGCAAAGGATAAGATTGCCGATTTTAAGACCAAGCGGGCAATGAAAGCTGCTGAACAGAAAAAAGCACGGGCAGCGGCAGAACAGGCAGGCTCACAGATCCGTCACGGAACTGTGAGCCGTTCTGGCGCCGAAAAGGTATGAAGCAACCACTCGTTAAACGAGTGGAGGATAAAAAACTTTTAGAAGAGAAAAACCTCCTATGCTATACTGAAGAAGGTCTGCCAACCACATCAGAAAGCATAGGAGGTTTTGTCGTGAAGGACGTGAATAGTTTATCACACTCTAAGTGGAGATGCAAATATCATATAGTATTTGCGCCAAAATATCGGCGAATGGTAATATACAAGCAACTGAAAGTGGATATCGGAAAAATATTGAGACAACTATGTGAGCAAAAAGGAGTAAAGATAATAGAAGCAGAGTGCTGTCCAGATCACATACATATGCTAGTGGAAATACCGCCGCATATGAGTGTGTCATATTTCATGGGATATCTAAAGAGCAAGAGTGCCCTAATGATATTTGATCGGCATGCGAATCTAAAGTACAAATATGGAAAAGCTTATTAGTGATAGGGATACCATGAAACAATCAATAAAAACACACAGACAGGCCGTCGCAAATTGTTAGGATTAACCATAAAAACAGCATAAATAAGCCACTTTTTGGCATTTGACATTTTAAAGGGTGTTGCTTTCGGGCAGCACCTTTTCTTTTGTCAATTTAGGGAGTTTGGTGCTGAGGAGGTGTAATTCATGCCAGACCTTGCCATGCTGGACTACTTCTACGGCGATGAAGCAGAACAGTTCACTTTTTACCGGATACCCAAAGTGCTGTTCACTGACCCCAGCTACCGGCGCATATTTTCCGACGCCAAAATCCTGTACGGGCTTATGCTTGACCGTATGGGGCTGTCAGTTCGGAATGGCTGGCTGGACGAATACAACCGGGTATTTATTTTCTTTACCCTGGAGGATGCTTTGGAATATCTGTGCTGTGGGCATACCAAAGCCGTTTCCCTTTTTGGGGAACTGGATAAGGCGGGCTTGATCGAGCGCAAAAAGCAAGGACAGGGAAAGCCGACAAAAATCTACGTTAAGAACTTTGTTCGGAATGCGGAACGTTAGACTTCCGTTTTTTGGAAGTCTAACGTTCCGCATTCTGGAAGTCAAGACTTCCAAAAAACGGCCTCTAATAATACTGAGATAAAAGATACTGAATTGAGTGATACTGAACCATCTATCTATCCGGCCAAGGGGCTGCTGGAAGATAAATCGCCTGCGGCAGATGCGATGGATACGATGCGTGTCTATCGCCAGATAATCATGGAAAATATTGAGTACGACATCACTCGTAGGCAGCTCGGCTATGATGCTGACATTCTGGACGAGATTGTTGACATCATGGTGGACACGGTTTGCAGCACAAAGCCCATGATCCGCATAGGCGGCCAGGACTTCCCTTTAGAAGTTGTAAAGAGCCGCCTGCTAAAACTCAATTCGGAGCATATCAGCTATGTGGTGAGCAGTTTGAAATCCAATACCACCAAAGTCCGAAACATTCGGGCGTATCTGCTTACCGCCTTGTATAATGCCCCTACCACTATCAGCAGTTACTACACAGCTTTGGTCAACCATGACCTTTACGGCGGTGGGTAACTGCTTTTTCATAATCACCTATGGGCGGCTGCGCCGGTTCCTGGCCAGCCCCCTTAACTGCCAAAATGCAAATGAGCAGCACTGTGTCAAGAACGCACGGTGTGCGTTCATTTTCATTCTTGACACGGGGTTGCTTGTTTGCTACCCGGCACAGCCGGAGAAAGGAGCTTCCCCATGAAAAAGCCATTTGCCTACATTACAGCCGTCTGGAAAGGCGGCGAGTTTACCGTCATTGACCAGGCGGCAGTATACTGCCGCAAAGTCTATGAAGCCGGTTTTACCCCGATCTGCCCGGTTCTCTATCTTCCCCATTTCCTGCGTGATTCCATTCCTGCCGAACACAAGGACGGTATTGACATTGGGCGTGAACTTCTACGCCGGAGCCATGTGCTGATCGTCTGTGGGGACGAAGTTGACGAGTCCGTTAAAAACGATATTGCCGTGGCACAGCGGCTGGGCATTACAGCCACTACTCTGGATGGTATTCTTAAAATTCATGCGCAGGGAGAAAACGAGGTGGAGGGCTGATGCCTGATTACCTGTACCGGCTGACGTTGTTTCTGCTGCATCGGCTGGTGGTTCCGCCTTAGATCATTTCCCTTTTCAGCATTCCTGCCAGAGAAAGGAGTGATGAGGTTTGCAGGAAGAAGTTGAAAACAAATCGGTGGCAATTAGCATCAAAGCCACCAAGCTGACCGCCAATGTGCTGAAAGCCGCACTCTTGAAAGCTCTTGCGGAAATGGAGAAGAAGCAGAAAAATCCAAAGGTCTACAAGGGCAAACAGAGTGTGAAACACCTTGTCCGGCAGGGAGCTGGGGTCAGTAACATCGAAATCACGGACGGCAACATCAAGTCTTTTGAGAAAGTTGCCCGGAAATACGGCATTGACTTTGCTCTCAAAAAGGATGCTTCCACACAGCCGCCCCGGTATCTGGTCTTTTTCAAGAGTAAAGATGCCGACGCACTGACGGCGGCATTCCGGGAATATTCCGGTAAAGTCGTGAAAAGCCAGTCCAAGGAGAAGCCGTCCATCCGCAAGCAGCTTTCCAAACTCCAGGAAGTGGTCAAGGATATGGCAAAATCCCTCTCCCGGAACAAGAGCCAGGAGGTGGACAGATGAAGAAATTGCCGAAAATCAATACTTCCAAGCTGCTAAAAGCGGCTTTGCCATATATCCTGGTCGGCCTGATGGTTACCAAGCTGGGGCAGGCGTACCGCATGGCATCCGGCGGCGATGTGCTGGATCGGATTTTTGGGGCGTTCCTCAAAATCGGGGAAGCCTTTGCCAATCCCCTGCCCAGTCTGCATCCGTTTGACCTGCTGGTGGGGGTTGCCTGCGGCACTCTGCTGTGGTTTATCGTGTATCAGAAATCCAAGAATGCCCGGAAATACCGGCGTGGTGCGGAGTATGGTACCGCCCGATGGGGAAATGCAAAAGATATTGAGCCGTTCATCGACCCGGATTTTTCGCAGAATATCCTGCTGTCCGAAACGGAACGTCTGACGCTGGGAAAAATTGCAGATCCCGAAAAGAGAAACGTCAATCTGAATGTGCTGGTCATTGGAGGGAGTGGTTCGGGAAAGACCCGCTACCACATCAAGCCCAATCTTCTCCAGATGAACGCATCGTATGTCTGTTCCGATCCAAAGGGTACGGTCATCGAGGAAGTCGGGCGGGCGCTGGTGCGTGGCGGGTACAAAATCAAGGTTTTAAATACCATTGATTTTTCCTGCTCTATGCACTACAACCCCTTTGTCTATCTCCATAGCGAAACGGACATTCTCACCCTTGTCACGGTTATTATGACCAATACCCAGGGAGAAGCCAAAGGAGGGGATGATTTCTGGCAGAAAGCGGAAGCTCTGCTGTATCAGGCGCTGATCGCTTATATCTACTATGAAGCCCCAGCCGAGGAGCGCAACATGAATACCCTGCTGGATATGCTCAATGCCTGTGAGTGCCGGGAGGACGATGAAAACTTTAAATCAGCGGTTGACCTGCTGTTTGAACAGTTGGAACAGCGCAATCCCGACCACTTTGCGGCAAGGCAGTATAAAAAATTCAAGATGGCCGCCGGCAAAACCTTAAAAAGCATACTTATTTCCTGCGGGGCCAGATTAGCTCCATTTGACATTGCCGCCGTCCGGGAAATGATGTCCTATGATGAATTGGGGCTTGAAAAGTTGGGTGACGAGAAAACCGTTCTCTTTGCGGTGGTTTCCGATACCGACCCGACGTTCAACTTTATTTCAGCCATGATGTACTCCCAGATGTTCAACGTGCTGTGTGACCGGGCGTTGAAAGTCTATCATGGCAGGCTCCCGATCCATGTAACCTGCCTGTTTGATGAGTTCGCAAACCAAAAAATCCCGAACTGGGAGCATTTGATTTCCGTACTCCGGTCGAGGAATATATCAGCCCACATCGTCCTACAGACGTTCAGCCAGCTTAAAGGAATGTATAAGGACAATGCGGAAACCGTTGCCGAGTGCTGCTCGACTATGCTGTTTCTGGGAGGAAAGGAGGAAAGTAGCCTAAAGATGGTGTCCGGGCTTTTGGGCAAAGAAACCATTGACACCATGAACGAGAGCGATTCCCGTGGTGCCCAGCGTACCTACGGTCTGAACTATCAGAAGCTGGGCAAGGAGCTGATGAGCGTGGATGAGCTGGCCTTCATGCCCTCCAGCCGCTGCATCGTCCAGGTGCAGGGTGTCCGCCCGTTCTACTCCAAGAAGTACGATCTGACGAAGCATCCCCAGTACAAGTACACGGCAGACGCAAACCCCAAGTTTGCCTTTGATGTAAAGGCATACCTGCAACACCGGCTCAAAGTCAGGCCGGAAGAAGAATTTGAGGTCTATGATCTCGGAGAGATAGAACAGCCCCAAGCGGCTGCCTAAAGGCTCCACCGATGCCCCTTTGTGGGCTTTGAAATCGGTGGAGCCTTTTCTTTTTTGCCCAAAACCAGCCGGACACCGGCAATTTCATCACATGGGAGGTCAAAATGGGATTTTACGATGAAGCGGTTCATGTATTGGAAACGATAGCCATGGCGTTAAACGGCGCTTTCTCTTATGGTTCAATGGCAGATTTTTATAACCGCTCCCCGGAGAAAGCCCCAATCTGTCCGGAATTTTCCAAAACGGCGGTGCGGATGAAAAAGCACATCCGTCCGCCTGTCCGTGCGGAGCCTGAAACGGCGCTTCTCCAATCCAAAAATCAAACCGACAACTTATCAACACGTTTTTTAAATTTAAGGAGGATTTTATTATGAGTTTCTTTACGACTGCTGTTTCTACGATGTCCACTCTGGTTGTTGCCCTGGGCGCTGGCGTTGGTGTATGGGGTGTTGTCAATCTTATGGAGGGGTACGGTTCCGACAACCCTGCCTCCAAAAGCCAGGGTGTCAAACAGCTTATGGCGGGCGGCGGCATTATGCTTCTGGGCCTGAAGGTGGTTCCGCTGCTGTCTACTCTGATTACCGTCTAATCGGCACAGGTAGCGGCTTATGCAAAGCATAATCGACGCCATTGAACAGTGGCTGAAAGACTTCTTAATCGGAGCCATCACTGGCAATCTGTCGAGTATGTTTAACGATGTCAACAGCAAGATCGCCACAATCGCAACCGAAGTGGGAAAGACGCCGGAGTCCTGGAACTCCAGCGTCTTTTCCATCATTCTTACGCTGTCCAGGAATGTGGTAGTCCCCATAGCGGGGCTTGTGATCGCCGCTGTCCTGACTTATGAACTGATTTCCATGATTATCGAGAAGAACAATATGCACGACATTGATACCTTTATGTTCTTCAAATGGGCGTTCAAGTCAGCGGCGGCGGCAATCATCGTTAATCATACCTTTGATTTCATCATCGCAATTTTCCAGGTTGCACAGACAATGGTTCAAAGGAGTGCCGGTGTCATAGATACCAACGCCAGCATCGACATTTCCTCTGCAATCGCCAACATCACAACGGAGCTTCAGGCCACGGGGCTGGGAGATCTGTTTGCCTTGATGCTGGAAACCTGGGTCGTATCCTTTGCCATGAAAGCGATGGGGCTTATCATCACGGTCATTTTGTATGGCAGGATGATTGAAATTTATATTTACGCCAGTGTCGGCCCGTTGCCCTTTGCCACCTTTATGAACCGGGAATGGGGCAACATCGGCACCAACTACGTCCGGGGGCTTGCCGCCCTGGGGCTGCAAGGCTTCTTAATCATGATCTGCGTCGGTATCTATGCCGTACTGGTCAATGCTCTTTCCCTGGGCGGGGATTTGCAGGCTTCCATCTGGAGCTGCGCCGCCTACACAGTGCTTTTGTGCTTCAGCCTGTTTAAGACCGGCTCCGTGGCGAAAAGCATTCTAAACGCACACTAAGTTTTGAGAAAAGAGGGTTTCGATTGGCTTATGTGACGATTACCAAAGATTTGACCGAGGTTAAGGACAAGGTGGCTTTCGGGCTGACCAAGCGCCAGATTGTCTGCTTTTCCCTGGGCGGGATTGCAGGCGTGGGAACTTACTTCCTGACCCGGCACTCCCTGGGTAATGACTTTGCTCTGCTTCTTCTGATTGCCCTGGCAGCGCCCTTTATGCTGTTCGGGCTGTATGAGAAGAACGGGCAGCCTTTGGAAAAGATTCTGAAAAATATCATCCGTGTCCGGCTGCTTGCACCTGCGGCCAGACCTTACCAGACCAACAACCGGTTTGCCGCTCTGGAGCGGCAGGCACGCTATGAAAAGGAGGTACAACAACTTGTTTCCATTCAGAACAAAGCCACCGGCAAGAACAGCCGTGGGCTGGGAACATCTCGTGATCCGGCCCGACACCAAGCTGACCGCCGCCGACAAAAGGCGTGTGGAAAAGGCAATCCGGCGGGCAAAAAAAGAGGGTAAAATCGCAAAGACCGCCCAGCAGACCATTCCCTATGAAGAAGTGTACCCGGACGGCATCTGCCGCATCACGAACCGGCTTTACAGTAAAAGCGTCCTCTGCGATGACATCAACTATGCCGAAGCGTCTGACGATGAAAAGGCGGTTTTGTTTGAGCTTTACTGCAAGCTGGTCAACTATTTCGGGCCGTCTGTGGGCTTTGAACTTTCCGTGATCTGCTACCCGGCAGACCTGGTGGAATACCGGAAGATGCTTGCCCTTAACCCCCAGGGCGATCAGTTCGATGAAATCCGAAAGGAATACAGCGATATGCTGGTGCGGCAGGTTTCCAAGAGCCGGTATGAGCGCCGTATCTGCCTGACCTATACTATCGAAGCAGACGGCATCAGGCAGGCCCGTTCCCGCCTGGAGCAGATCGATAATGATGTGGTGGGTCATTTCCGTGCCCTGACGGTTGCCGCACATCCGATGGATGGTTATGAGCGGCTGACGATTCTCCATCGGTGCCTGCATCTGGAGGAGAACCGGAAGTTCCGTTTTAACTGGGATTCTTTAAACCACACCGGGCTGTCCAGCAAAGACTATATCGCCCCCAGCTCGTTCTTCTTCAAGGATGGGCGTTACTTCCGCTCCGGCGCATCTTTCGGGGCGGTTTCTTTTTTGCAGATCCGGGCGACCAAACTGTATGACACACTATTAAACAGCATTTTAAACATGGAGGGAAGCCAGATCATCAGCATCCATGCCAAAGCCCTCGACCAGAATGCCGCCCTGAAAGCGGTCAAGCGTAAACTGAGTGATTTGGACAAGGCAAAGATTGACGAGCAGAAACGGGCCGTCCGTTCCGGCTTTGATATGGACATCCTGCCGCCTGATCTTGTGACATTCGGAAAGGAAGCCCAGAAACTTTTGGAGGATTTGCAGAACCATGACGAGAAAATGTTTATGGTCACGATCCTGGTTGTCCATGCGGCGTCAAGCCGTCAGAAGCTGGAAAACCTGATTTACTCCGCAAACGGCATTACCAATACCCAGAACTGCGATCTAATCCGGCTGGACTATCAGCAGGAACAGGGCTTTGTATCTGCGCTGCCCATAGGCATTAACCAGGTGGAAATCCAGCGTGGGCTTACCACCAGCGGGACGGCAATCTTTTTGCCGTTCCGTGCCTGTGAGGTATTCCAGCCCAAAGGCGTTTATTATGGGTTAAACGCCACCACAAACCGGATGATTCTGGCCGACCGCAAAACGCTCAAATGCCCCAACGGAGTGGTGCTTGGCACCCCCGGCTCTGGTAAGTCCTTTAGCTGTAAGCGGGAAGCGGCAGACGTCTATCTGCACACCACGGATGACCTTTTATTCCTCGATCCTGAGAATGAGTATACTTCCCTGTGCCAGCAGCTTTCAGGACAGGTGATCCGGCTTGCCCCGGACAGCCACGATTATATCAATCCGCTGGATGTAGACCTGACCACGAATACCGGCGAGAATCCGCTCCTGATGAAAGCGGACTTTATCATGTCATTCTGTGAACTGATTTTGTCCGCCGCCCAGGGCGGCCTAAAGCCCATTGAGAAATCGGTCATTGACCGCTGTATTCCGAAAATCTACCGCCAGCTTATCAAAGACCCCAGACCGGAGAATATGCCGATCCTGGGGGATTTGTATGAGTGCCTGCGGGCACAGCAGGAAGAACAGGCACAGGAACTTGCCACGGCACTGGAACTTTATGTGTTTGGTTCCCTCAATTATCTGAACCACCGAACCAACGTCAATGTTGATAACCGTGTGGCCTGCTATGACATCAGCGGTCTGGGGCAGAACCTGAAAAAGCCTGGTATGCTGACCGTCCAGAATAATATCTGGCAGCGCACCATTGTAAACCGCTATGCCGGAAAGACCACCCGCATCTACTTAGATGAGTTCCACCTGCTTTTAAAGGAGCCGCAGACGGCAGCCTACACCGCAGAAATCTACAAGAGATTCCGAAAATGGAATGGCATCCCGACATCGCTAACGCAGAACGTCAAGGATTTGCTGGAAAGCCCGGAGATTGAAAATATCCTGGAAAACAGCGATTTTATCCTGATGCTGAACCAGGCGGCCAGCGACCGGAACATTCTGGCGCAGCGTCTTGGTATCTCTCCCCAGGAGCTGGGGCACATCACGAACAGTGACGCCGGCGAGGCGCTTTTGTTCTTTGGGGATAAGATCATTCCCTTTGTTGATAAGTTCCCCACGGATACGAAGCTGTACCAGGTTATGACCACGAAACCTGCGGATTTGGCAGCATAAGGAGGTCTGCCATGAAGAAAAAAGCCAACATCTACGATGCTGATGATGTGGAGCGCAGCAAACGGCTGAATTTCACCCCGGAGGAACGGGCTGCCCGTGCGGAACACAAGGCGGAGGTTTTGGGCACGAAGCTGGAAAAGGCGAAAAAGAAAGTGCCTAAGAAGAAAAAGCTGCGTCTGCAAAAAGAACTTGATCCCGAAAAAAGCAAGCTGAAGCGGACACTCCGGTTTGAGGAAGCGGAGAAAAAACGAGGGCAGGAAGCCCTGCCGAAAAAGGCGGGCAGGCGCATGGTACAGAGTGCCAGCGCCACCGTCCACTCCAAGATTCATCAGGTGGAGGAAGAAAACGTGGGCACCAAAGCCGCCCACCGGACAGAGCTTGCGTCTGAGGGGGCCGTTACTCTTACCAGCCATGAAATCCGCAAGTACCGACAGAACGCACCGTATAAGCGTGTGGAGAAGCTGGAAGCCCAGGTCAACCGGGCGAATGTCAGTGCCGCTTACCGTGCCGCTGTCCGGGATAACCCGGAATTGCAGGAAAACGCCGTCAAGCGTCTTATTCAAAAACAGCGCATCAAGCGCCAGTATGCCAAAGAGTTTCGGAAAGCAAAGCAGGCTGAGAAACAGGGTTCGGCATTTGTTCAGAAAGCAAAGGATATGTTTGGAAGCATCGGTCAGACCGTGGCGACTGCGGTGCAGGAGCATAAGGGCGGGCTGGTGATGATTGGGGCGATTATCATGCTGATTATTATGGTGTTTTCCTCCCTTTCTTCCTGTTCTGTGATGATGGACGGAGCCATGAGCGCAGTGCTGGGCACTTCCTACACTTCGGAAGATCCCGACATCATTCAGACAGAAGCCAATTACACCGCTCTGGAAACCGCTTTGCAAAATGAACTGGCAAATATCGAGCGCACCCACCCTGGCTATGATGAATACCGGTACGATGTGGACAGCATCGGGCATAACCCCAATGAACTGATTTCCTATCTGACGGCAAAGTTTGACGCTTTTACCCCTGCCCAGGTGCAGGCAGAACTGGAAGCCATGTTCGACAGGCAGTACAGCCTGACCACCCGTGAGGTGGTGGAGATCAGAACCCGCACGGTTACTTCCACCGACCCGGAAACTGGGGAAACCACGGAGGATGAGGAGGAATATGAGTATTACATCCTCTATGTGACCCTTAGAAATAAAGGGTTCGGGGCGGTTGCCCTGGAGAACTTGGACGAGGAGCAGAAAGAACGATATACGGCCACCCTTTCCTTAAAGGGGAATAAGCCCTATCTGTTCGGCAGCGATATTTACGCCAATGAAAGCGCCGGTGAAGATTACGACATTCCGGGGGAAGCCCTGGCTGATCCAGATTTTGCCGCATTGATCGCAGAAGCCGAAAAATACTTAGGGTTCCCCTACGTCTGGGGCGGTTCTTCTCCAAGCACCAGCTTCGATTGCAGCGGATTTGTATGCTACGTTTACACGCACAGCGGCGTTCACAACCTGCCCCGCACCACCGCCCAGGGCATTTATAACCAATGCGCCCATATTCCAATGTCAGAAGCCAAGCCCGGCGACATTATTTTCTTTACTGGCACTTATAACTCCCCAGGGCCAGTGAGCCATGTGGGAATCTACGTCGGCAACAATATGATGATTCACTGTGGGTCGCCCATCCAGTACGCAAGGACTGACAGCAGCTATTGGTCGCAGCATTTCCATGCCATCGGCAGATTAAATTAAGGAGGTTTTGATTTGAGTAACAAGTTGCAGAAAGTCTTGTCGGAGATCGACAAGGTAAAAGAAAAAATCGCTGCCCAGCAGACCCGGCTTAGGGAGCTGGAGCAGCAAAAGACCGAACTGGAAAATATGGAGATTGTCGGTATGGTTCGTGGGCTGGATGTAGCCCCGGAGGAACTGGCAGCATTTATCAAGGCGTTCCGTGGCTCTAAAGCCGGAACGCCTGATTTTATGGAAAGCGAGGATAAGGAACATGAAGAATCTGAACATGAAGCGGAGTAAGCGGCTGACCGGAATGGTCTGCATGATGCTCTCCATCTTCCTTTTGACGATGCCCCTTTTGGGCATGGCTGAGGCGCAGGACGTATCGGGCAACGATGCGTCCGCCTGCATTTGTGACACGAAATGCTCTGTGGAAACTCCCAATCAGGAATGCCCGGTGTGTAAGGAAAATGCCGATGACTGCAAAGGGCAGGCGGCAGAGCCGAACACGCTGCCCTGTTTTTGCGAGAAGAAATGCACCAAGGGCGATCACAATACCGAGTACCCCGCCTGTGCTGCCGATATGGATTTGTGTACCGCTCCCCCGGCAGGAGAACCGGCAGCTTGTATCTGCACGGTTCTGTGCCAGGAAGATGCGGTGAATCCTGACTGCGCCGTCTGCCAGTCTGACCAGGCACAGTGCATCGGGAAAGCACCGGATACGTCCACGGAGCCGGAACAGCCTGCCGAACCGGAAAAATGCACCTGCACCGATAAATGTGCCGCTGGTACGGTCAATACAGGATGCGAGATCTGCAAGAATGACCTGACAAAATGCGAGGGCAAGGAACCGGAAGTAGTTGACCCCAAGTTTACCATTTCCATTCTTGCCCCGGACGGCTGGTACACCAATCGGGCAAACGTGGAAATCCGCATTAAGGATGTCAATAAAACCGGCTGGGATACCGTGGAAGCCAAAATCAACAGCGGCGGCAGTTGGATTGATTTAACGGACGATCTGGTGGATAAAGATAAGGTATCCCTGGAAATCTCCGAAAACTGCACTATTTATGTGACCGTGACCGATAAAAACGGAAAATCTCACACCAAGAACCGTTATATTGAAGTCTTTGACCGGGAAGCACCGACGATCCGTGCTGGGATTGAGGGCGAGCTGCTCCGCGTGGAAGCAAGCGATGACCTCTCCGGTGTGGATAAAATCTATGTCTGCGGCAATGCCTTTTCCAAGCTGAATAATGACACTCTGGATATTCGCCTGAAAGATTATGCGGACAATTATGAGCAGATCACGATCCAGGCCACTGACCGTGCCGGGAATAAGAGCCGCATGACCCAGCTTAACAATCCCTATTATGAGGAACCGAAAAAAGACAGCGATAAAACTTCCAGTTCTCCCACAAGTCCGTCTGTTCCTGCATCAACGGTTACAACACCCACGGGCGGGGGCACCAGCACCACTCTTTCGCAGGCTGGCACTGGCGGGACTGCTTCTACCGGGCAGACGGCAAAGCCTACCAGCGGCACTGCTTCTTCCTCCAATAAAGCGGATACCGAAAAGGACCCGTCTGCGGTAAGCCCGGTTGCCACGGAGGATAACCCGTTTACCCCGGATGGCAGCGCCACGGTGGTTGATAACGCTACCGATGAACAGGGCAAGGAGTTCTATACCATTATGACCCCGGATGAAAATGTGTTTTACCTCATCATCGACAAGCAGCGTGACAGCGAAAATGTGTATTTTCTCAATGCCGTAACGGAAAGCGACCTGATGGCGCTGGCCCAAAAAGACACGGACAACCAGACTGTCGCACCGACCGCACCGTCAGAGCCGGAACCCGCCGCTCCTGCCGAGCCGGAGGAACCGTCAGAACCGGAAACACCGGAACCTGAACCGGAGCAGCCCGCCCCCAAGAGCAGCAACAGCATGATATTCCTTGTGATTGTGATTGCGCTGGCGGCTGGCGGCCTGGGCTATTACTTCAAGGTTTATAAGCCGAAGCATGATCTGGACGATGCCGAAGACATCGACGATTTTGAGTTTGAGGGGCCGGAGGAGCCTGCCGTCAACGAAGATGAGGAAGCAACCGGCGAAGATGCAGGTCAGGAGGAACTTTCCGAGGAAGAAGAAGCCGAACAGCGCAGGCTTTATGAGGAAGATAATGAGGACATTCCCATCGAGGGCGACGATGACCGTGTTT